>CAYGMR010000412.1:0-5485 GCA_964350725.1 uncultured Ardenticatenaceae bacterium
CTCTGTGAACTCCGTGTCCTCTGTGGTGAATTTCCTAAATGTCAACAGAACCTAGAGCGGTAAAGGGGCCAGGTTGTAAGCTGGCAAAGTGAATAACCCTGCTAGCCTGCATTTAAAATGCACGCCTGCTCTTTCTTTTTCCGCGCTCTTGATCTTTGCGTTGTTCCCGCAACCGATCGAGCCAACTATCATTTTGGGGTTCATCATCTAGATCAAATTCGCCCCGATGTCTATCACTCCATTCGGAAAAAACAGAGTCAGGGTTTTCGCCGATTGCTTGTTCTAGCCCTAAATCATAAATGGTTTGGGCAAATTCATCACTGGTTAAATCAGGCTCGCCTTGCATGAATGCTTCAATTTCTGTCATGAGAATATCGCGTTGAACCATTTTATACGATATTTTTTCGCGCAGGTTGGCGGCTAACTCTTCTAGTAAATCACGCCCTTTTGCAGCGGCCGTTGCTGCCCGTTGCATCAATTGGGTGCTTTCATGTTTATCCAAACGCTTGAATTCCTGACCAATTTCTTTTATGCGGCGTTGGCAGTGGGCCACCTCTCGCCATAAAGCTTCAGCCATCTCTTTGTCACTATAAGTTAACTGTGCATTATGGTCAGGTTCTTGTTCAATCTCTTCTAATCTTTCCAGATCGCCCAGCGCATATGCTGCATTAATCGCCATCATTATTTGTGTACGATAAGTCCGATCTGCTTCATCGAGTGCAAAATCAGGATGGAAGCGGCGTGCCAGCCGACGATAGAGTTGTTTTAAGTTTGCTAACTCATCTTCCGACAAATCTTTTTGTGGCTGTGGGGCTGTAGATGCTTCACGATAGCGAAAGTCACCAGATTCAGCCGCAGCGGCACCTTCAGAAAAGTTCAAGCCGTCTTGCCAAGCCCAGCGTGCTTCTTCTGAGGCTTCGGATAAAAATAGCCAATCTTCTTGCAATTGGCGTAGCTGTCCACGATAGTCGCGAACTTCAGCCTCGAGGCTTTCTAGACGGCGTGTTAGTGGTTCTAATAAAACGCGCACCTGGAATTCAAAAGCGCTGATTGCCGCCAGCCGTTCTGCTAATTCCGCTTCGGCAGCGATAAGCTCGGGCTTTAGTTTAGCCAAAAGCGTTTGTAGTTTTTCGATTTTTTCGTGCCAACTGCCTTTGATCTGTGTTAGTCGCGTGTCTATCATGTCGTTTTTCCAATTCTTCTAAAACCGCCAGCCTTAAGCATGTATATGCGACTTTACCCACAATTGCTAAAAAGATCAATTACACACAATCATTTAGCTTGTTTTGTGAAATATGCTACATACTGCCAGTCCTAATAATGAATTACTAGACTGTTTGAAATCGTGCTGATTGTGATTTTTGGTGTTATCCTCGAGTTATGACAAAAGTGACAGCAATTTGCCAACGGGTTGGCGGTTATTTATTGGAAAATGATGGAAAGACGGCATTGGTGTTAGAGAATCTGCGACCTGCTAAGGATGCAACCGATGTTTTGTTTTTAAGGTATGGTTTGGTGACAAAGGGGCCTGAGGAACATATCTTCCCGGCGTTTTTACTAGATGATTGGGGGCGTGAGGTGCGTGGATTGAAGCTGTATGCCTGGCTAAGCGAAAATGGTGAGCGTTTTCCACGTGGAGAAATCTTTGGTTTTGAGCAGGATGGGCGTGAGACACAATGCTTTTTACGGGAGTTAGAGCTTTATGCACGTGTGCCTTGTTATGCTTATACAGCAGTTGATTCCGCTGTCGAAACAGGTAGATTGCTGGATGCGATTTTGTTGCCCGACGTGGCGGTTGATAAAGTTGAACGGATTAAACGGCCGTCTGATCTAAAACGGCCGTTGCGTACAGCACGCGTGAGTTGGTGGAAAATCCCAGCAAACAGAGATGGTTTTGACTTTTCACTGCTGGACGAACCAGTAAATCCTGGATATTAAAGACCCTCGGGGTTATATATTTAATAAGCAGATTAGGAATAAGGAAACCCTGGGAGCCTAAGCAGCGCATATTTTTAATTTCTCCCAAAACACAATACAATTTACCCCATGCCGACACCATTTATGCATCTTCATATGGCCGAAGAAATACAAACTGCGTTTGCTGCTGAACACCCCCATAATGGGAATTTGGCGCAAATACAGGCAGCTTGGCCAGCATTTTACCTGGGCAGCGTTGCCCCTGATTACCAAATCGTTTGTGATGTTCCACGAGAAAATACCCATTTCTATCGTATGCCACCCGAACCAGGCAATATGGGCTATAATCGCATGTTGCAGAATTACCCACAACTGGCGGATGCAAGCAAACTCACTCCTGCGCGTGCTGTTTTCATCGCTGCCTATGCCGCCCATTTGTTGTTGGATGTGATCTGGCTGCGTGATATCCTTTATCCTTTGTTTTTAAATTCGCCAAGCTTCGCTGATCGTCATGACCGTCACCTCACCCATCTGACATTATTGACTTATTTAGATGGTTTGGCTTGCGATGCTTTACCTGCATCGGCAGGGACGACCCTAGCAAACGGGAACCCAGATAAGTGGCTGCCTTTTGCTGATGATGCTGACATCATTCGGTGGCAAACCATGCTTGCCCGGCAACTGTTACCGGGTGGAAAGCGTGAGACCGTCGAGATTTTTGCTGGTCGTTTAGGATTAACACCTGAGGAATTTGGCGCACTAGTGGCTGATGAAACGTGGCTACAAAATAAATTATTTAGAAAAATCCCAATTGAAACGATTCAGGCATGTTTGGAAACGGCCGTTGCCGAAAGCGTAACTGTCATAAAAAACTATCTGAATCCCACATAAACAAGACAAATTATGAACCAAGTATTTCCCACAATTACCCGCGAAACTGTTCAAGCCCGCTTTCCCAATGGGCAAACCTTTGAAGGTCCGAAAGGCACATCTATTGAAACATTCGTCAAGGCTGCCGAACTTAACGTCCTCGGTAGCATCACGGCTGCATTAGAAAACGGCCGTTTACGTGAATTATCTGAACCCTTGCTGGCAGATGCCGATATAAAACCCGTAACGACAGCAGACTCAGATGGCGCGCGCATTTATCGACGTTCTTTAACTTTCCTGTTAATTGCCGCCGCGGCCGAAGTGTTGCCCGGCCAAACGCTTAGCGTCCATCATTCAATGCCTTTTGGTGGCTATTATTGTGAACGTCCCAATAAAAGTCGGCTCACAGCCGAAGAATTGGAATGTCTCAAACAACGTATGCGTGAATTGGTCGAACAGGATTTACCGATTTATCAAGTACGTGTCCCTCTGGATGAAGCGCTCCAACTTTTTCGGCAGCAAGGCGATTTTGAAAAAGCAGAATTGTTTGCCAAACGGCGCAAAGATTATCTGACGCTGTATGAATTAAATGGTGTACGCGATTATTTTCATGGTGCCGCGCACCAGTTATCTTGACCTGTTTGATCTGCGCCCTTATGCGGATGGCTTCATCGTGCAATTTCCGCGTAGACAAGCCCCGCATCAGTTGCAACCTTTCGAAGATGAGCCGCGCTTAGCACGAGTTTTCCAAGAATATCAAGATTGGCTCGATATTATGGGTATGTCTAGTGTGACGATTTTGAATGATGCGATTCGCAACGGCCGTTCACGCGAGATCATCCTTGTCGCCGAAGCGTTGCATCAACGACAATTGAGCCAGATCGGTTCAGACATTGCTGCCTTGCAGCCTGATGTTAAGATGGTGCTTATTTCTGGTCCATCATCAGCTGGCAAAACGACCTTTAGCAAACGACTCGCTATTCAGTTGATGGCCAATGGCTTGTTTCCAGTCACTATCGCGATGGACAACTATTTTGTGAACCGTGAACTGACTCCGCTTGATGCCGATGGCAACTATGATTTTGAAGCGCTCGAAGCATTAGATATCGATCTTTTCCAGGAACATTTAGTTGCCTTGTCAAAAGGGGAAACAATCATCCAGCCTGAATTTGATTTTCACTCGGGCAAGCGCAAATGGGGCAAAGAACTGAAGATTGGCCCTGAACAAATTGTCTTGATTGAAGGTATTCATGGCCTTAACCCACGGCTTGTTGAAAAAATACCTGCCAAAACTTTATTCCGTGTTTTTGTTTCTGCTTTCACGCAGCTCAACTTGGATCGCCATAACCGTGTGCCAACGACTGATACGCGTATGTTACGGCGTATCGTGCGCGATGCTGCCCATCGTGGTTATACGGCCGCTGACACCATCGGACGTTGGAACAGTGTGCGCAACGGGGAAAAAAATCATATCTTCCCTTATCAAAACAACGCCGACATCTTTTTTAATTCAGCCCTGGTATATGAATTGTCGGTTCTCAAAGCTTTGGCACGGCCGTTGCTTTTGCAAGTGGAACCAGGTACTCCTGAACGTATAGAAGCCAACCGTTTGCTCGCTTTTTTGCAATGGTTTGACCCCTTACCGGTTGAGGATATTGAATGTATTGCTGGTGATTCCATCTTGCGCGAATTTATCGGCGGCTCGATATTAGAAGACTTTGAGCCGTGGCAGACGTAAAATTTGGATTATCTAATACTTCTAGAAGTGTTCTAGCGATGCTGGAACTTGTGGTTAATTTTCGCGTAAAGAGTGTTAGTGCCAGCCATAATTAGGCGGGTTCAACTTAAATTTGACAGTATGAAAATATGTTTCGGAGAAATTAATGCGAATTATTTTGTATTTAGGAAAAGGTGGCGTTGGTAAAACGACTGTAGCCGCTGCCACAGCGCTGCGTAGTTCACAGTTAGGATTCAAAACGCTGGTTGCCAGTACTGACATTGCCCATAGTCTGGCTGATTCTTTTGATGTCCCATTAACGGCCGTTCCTGTAGAAATCGCCCCTAACTTATGGGCACAGGAGATTAGCGTTGTTGCCGACATCCATAATTATTGGGGAACTCTGCAAACATTTATGTCTGATATGATTAGCGGACCGGGTGTTAGCAATGTCGTTGCCGATGAACTTTCCGCCTTTCCAGGTATGGATGAAATTGTGAGTTTGTTACACATCAACAATCAAGCTAAAGAAGAAAACTTTGACCGGGTTATCATTGATGCGGCGCCAACTGGTGAAACGATCCGGCTGTTAACCATGCCCGACACTTTCCGTTGGTACGCTGGTCATATTTCGCGCTCCGAGACTTCCATGATGAAAATGCTTAAACCCTTTGCGGGGCGTATGTTGAAAGGGCCGATGGAAATCTTGAATGCGCTTGATAGTTTGGATGCAGCCACGGCCGAATTACGTGAAACCCTTTCCAATCCTGAAATTAGCAGTTATCGCGTTGTTTTGCAGCCAGAAAAAATGGTGATGCGTGAAGCCGAGCGTGCCATAAGCTACCTGGGCTTGTTTAACTATCCGGTTGACAGCGTCATTGTCAATCGCGTTTTGCCCGATACAGTCGATGAGGGCGAATTTTATCGCAAGCGGCGCGAGATCCAGGCCAAATATATGCAGATGATCGAAGATAATTTTCG
>CAYGMR010000413.1:0-5474 GCA_964350725.1 uncultured Ardenticatenaceae bacterium
TGTGGGAACAACGGCCGTTGCCTGAGTGAGGGTTGGTGTCGGCAGGCTGTTTTGCGTTGGAATCGGTGTGAGTGCGGCGGCAACGGCCGTTGACTCGCCACCGCTTAATACATCCAAAGGTAAATCACCCAACTGATCACAGGCAACAAGCGAAATTGCGATTAAAAGGGCAAGAAATCGGATTATGTTTTTTTGTACTACCATGGTTGTTACTTCTCTATGGGTAAATCTAAATGAGGGTTGGCTGGCCAAAAAGTTGCAGGGGCTTGACGTGCCAAACCCCTACAAAATATTCAATAATTAACGTGGTGCACGCGGATCCCAGAAGATATCGCCGTCATCCTCGAAATCGTTAACATCTACATTGATTCCGTCGCTAAAATCGGTTATAGAAATGTCATCAAGACCAAAAACCGTCCATGCTTGATGGTCAGGGAATTTCATACCCATCCAAAGATGCATATAACTGCCAGCCTCAATTTGAACACTTTCCTTACGGCCTAGGTGATTACAAGATCCATTGCCATTTGCGCAAACATAGGTATCGCCAAAAAGCTCACGCCACTCCGTCACACTGCTCGGATCATCAGAGGAACCAAAACCATACCAGGCAACACTGTTATAAGGGCTTTGCACATTTTGTTCCCAGGCTGTTACATGTACCTGTACCCAATAGGTACCGGTTGTCAATGCGGGACTAACTTGCTGTGACAAACCCGCAAATTGCGATCCCGAGGAACCAGTGCGGAAGAAATAACCAACGGCCGTATTACCGGGAATTGCTTCTGTATCGGCCGTTGCCTCAACGCCAGGAGATAATTCCATGCTGGCAAAATGGACTTCCCAATTCGGGCTTAATACCGGTGTAGGCACATTCCAGCCATCAGGCTTGCCATTTGTCCAATTCTTAAAATCGCCATTGTTAATATATTGTGGCGTGGTGATTGTCGTTCCCGGATCAAATCCGGTTGCTGTCACGTCCGTATAGGTAACTACAGAAAATCCACCGGCAAAGGCCGCAATTGTAGCCACCAGCCCCAAAATCAAGGCCAGAATTATTGCTAATTTCCATTTACTCATCTGATCGTTTTCTCCTGTAAAAATTTATTTTGTAATAGTGAAATGACCCTTACTGAATCCTGCCACAGAGTAGCTGTTGGTGACATGAATACGCCGTGAAATGTTTTCGCTACAAACATAAATTCAGCGTGAATTATTAATTTGTCTTCCAAAATCAACATACAAAACAAAACTTTTTTGCAATGATCATCATGAGGTACAATAGTCTTGAGAATAAATGAAACGAGGAGTTTGATAGAAATGAAATCAAAATATATAGTCATGCTCGTATTACTGTTGGGATTAGGATTGCTGGTTGCTTGTACTGACTCTAGTGAAGAACCAACTCCAGAACCAACAGCGCCTGGTGAAGCAACGGCCGAATCCCCTGATGGTAATGCGGGCGATGAAAGTGGTAGTGAGACTGGAACAACAGATGAAGCCTGGCAACGCATTCAATCTGCTGGCAAGTTAGTTGTAGGCACTTCCGCAGACTATCCTCCCTTCGCTTTTTACACAACTGATTTCACGCTCGATGGTTACGATATCGCCTTGATTAACGCGATTGGTACCGATCTCGGCCTGCAAATCGAAATTAAAGATATGGCTTTTGATGGTCTGGATGAAGCCTTAGCTTTGGGTCAGATTGATGTCGCCATTGCAGCGCTATCTGTCACACCTGAACGCGAAGGTCTGGTTGACTTTACCCATATTTATTATGTCGGTGAGGACGCAATCTTAGGCGCTGAAGGCGCAGGATTCACAGTAAACACCGCGCAAGATTTAGCAGGTCAAAAAATTGGCGTGCAAAATAAATCGGTTTACCAAGATTGGGTCGAGAACAATTTAGTTGCGACAGGTCTGATCCCCGAAAAAAATCTGTATGAATACGCCCAAATATCACAGGCAATTGCTGATTTACAGCTTGGCCGCATAGATTTGATTATGCTCGACCTGAAACCAGCACAAACGGCCGTTTTAACTGGCGGTGTAGAAATTGTTGGTCAAGGGCTGAACCGGCAACGGTTTTCAATTGCGCTGCCTCAAGGCGAAGCTGGCTTGCAAACAGAACTAAATAATGCCCTCACTAACCTACAAAACACAGGCGTTTTGGCCGATTTGGCACAAGAATTCCTAAATCTAAATGAAGTGCCGCCCGTCGAACCTAAGCCACCCGTTGAACCACTTCCGCCAATTGCATCAGATTGTATCGATGGTATGGCCTTTATTGCCGATCTGAACATGAATGACCAAAACATGACAAACCCAGCCAAAATGCTGCCTGGGCAAACTTTCCGTAAAGGCTGGCGCGTGCAAAATATCGGCACTTGTACATGGGATAGTTCTTATGCATTAGCCTATGTCGCCGGCAATGTGTCTGCCGCACGCATGGGTGGCACATCTGTCCCCGTCGTCGGTGAAGTTAGACAGGGAGAAACCTATGATTTTTGGGTGGACCTTGTGGCTCCGACGGCGCCGGGCATTTACCAAGGATTCTGGTCAATGCGCAATGGCGATGACGAATTCTTCGGACCCCGTATTTGGGTTGGTGTTGACGTTGTTAACCCAAACCCAACACCGCTGCCAGTACCAACAGCAACCCCCGCACCGACAGGGTTCTTCACAGTTAACAACACAAACATTAAACAAGGTGATTGTGTTACTTTTTCGTGGAGCGTGGAAAATATCCAAGCGGTATGGTTCTATCCTACTGGTCAAGATTACACAAAATACCCGACGACTGGTCAAGGCAGCAAACAAGAATGCCCCAGCCAAACAACAACCTACGATTTACGCGTATTAAGAACTGATGGCACGACAGAAATCCGGCAAATCACGATTTATGTAGAACCATCGACTGGAGCACCTAAGATCACTGACTTCAGCGTCTCACCTACACAAATCCAGTTAGGACAATGTGTTACGGTTACGTGGAAAGTAGAGGGCAATGTGAGTAGTGTGCGCCTGTCACGCAACAACGCTACACTTTGGGCTGGCGCACCGCTTTCTGGGCAGATGCAAGATTGTCCACCAGAAATTGGATTCGCGGCGTATACGGTCGAAGCAACAGGACCAGAAGGCTCTGATCGCTTACAAACAAATATAAGTGTGTTTGAATAAATCGGCTGACGAGTGAGGTAGAGAAACTTCTCTATGCTTCATTTACTTTGGCTTAAGGCCTAGACACGGCCGTACAACAAAACACAGCAAAGATTAACTCTCAACATCTTTGCTGTGTTTTTGTGTATAATTCTCAAATAATTAATAAAAAGGTGTGTTTTAGATAAACGTATGTGGACATCAACAGAAACATTTGAAAAAACATTAGAGCGCATATTACCACGTGTCACCAAACCAGGTCGTTACACCGGTGGTGAGTACAACCAGATCAAAAAAGAATGGGATTCAGTTGATTTCAAGGTCGCCTTGGCCTTTCCCGATATCTATGATTTGGGCATGTCTAATTTGGGTATGATGATCCATTACGACATCATCAACAAGCACCAGAACTTGTTGGCAGAACGAGTTTTTAGCCCCTGGACTGACCTGGAAGCTGTCTTGCGCGAGCGTGATCTGCCCCTATTCTCATTAGAAAACAAACGGCCGATCCGTGAATTCGACATGGTAGGCATCAGCTTGCCCTACGAACAACTTTTTACAAACGCCCTCAACCTGATCGATTTAGCGGGTATGCCTGTGCGCAGTGAAGATCGTGATGCTAGCTATCCCCTGATCATTGCCGGCGGCCATGCTTGTTACAATCCAGAGCCAATGGCTCCGTTCATTGACGTTTTTGTCATTGGTGAAGGGGAAGAAGCTATCCTAAAAATCATTGGTGTGCTGCGTGCAGCCAAACATTTGGATCGCGAAACACAGCTGCGTTACATCGCACAGATTGAAGGTTGTTATGTGCCTCGTTTTTATGATGTAGCTTACCAGGCGGATGGCACCATTGCGGCGATAACACCCAACATGCCAGAAGCACCCGCAAAAGTGTTAAAAACCATTGTGCCCGTCATGCCGCCACCAGTAACCGATTTTATTGTGCCCTTTGTAGGTACGGTGCATAATCGCGCGCCCATCGAGATTATGCGCGGCTGTACACGCGGCTGCCGTTTCTGTCATGCGGGCATGGTCACACGGCCGGTACGTGAGCGCCCTGTCGAAGAAGTGCTGACAGCCATGGAGAAAATCCTGGAAAGCACTGGCTATGAAGAAATCGCTCTGCTTTCGCTTTCTTCAAGTGATTACACCAATGTGTTGGAACTCACCAAAAAAATTGGTGAGCGTTTCGGCCATCTAGGTCTCAACATTTCGCTGCCCTCCTTGCGCATTGAAAGTGTCTCCACTCAATTAATGGATAATCTCGGTGACAGTAAACGGGGCGGGTTCACACTGGCACCGGAGGCCGCTACTGAAAAGATGCGTAATATCATCAACAAATTTGTGCCGCACGAGGAGTTGTTGGAAACGGCGCGTGAGATTTACCGGCGTAATTGGCGCACGATCAAGCTCTATTTCATGATTGGTCACCCCATGGAAACGATTGAAGATGTGGAGGCGATTATTGATTTGTCGAAACAGGTGTTGGCTGAAGGGCGCAAATTTCATGGCAACAAAGCTTCTGTTAATGTCGGCGTGAGTACGTTTATCCCGAAACCACATACGCCCTTCCAATGGGAACCAATGGGCGAATTGGCTGATGTGGAAGCAAAATTGTCGCTGCTGCGGCGTGAGGTGCGCGGCAATGGGTTGCGTTTGCGTTGGAATAATCCCAAAGAATCGTTGTTTGAGGGGTGGTTAGCGCGTGGTGATCGGCGTATTGCGGAAGTTGTTGAACGTGCCTGGCGTGATGGTGCCAAGTTTGATGCGTGGCACGAACATTATAATGAAGCGGCCTGGCAAAACGCGCTGGCAGCTGAGGGGATTGACCCAGCTTTTTATACACACCGCAAACGACGCATTGATGAGGTTTTCCCCTGGGAACATATCGATGTGGCGGTGACGAAACGTTTCTTGACACAAGATTATTTGATGAGTCAACAGCAAGAAACACGGGTTGACTGCCGCGAGCAATGTTTTGCATGTGGGATTTTGCCGCAGTTGAAGGAGCTGCGCCGCGAAACGGCCGTTGATGATTGGAAATGTCCGCCGGTGAAGAAACGGCCGTCGCACAAAGCCATCCCCGCCAGAGAACTCATTGTAGACAGCATCCCTTTACCAATGATATAAAGTTTATTTCAAGAGCCTTAGGTTATCAGAATCGACGAAATGTGCGCGGAACTTTTGTTGATGTCTGCTGCAGTTCAGGGCCGTGTCTCCGACCGTGCCCGCTGTGTCAACAAGAACGCCGCGCACCCCCTCAACAGCTTGAAAACAGAAAATAGCGGAGTAGTTACAGTAAAACGACTTCA
>CAYGMR010000414.1:0-5468 GCA_964350725.1 uncultured Ardenticatenaceae bacterium
GTTCAGGATTATGCCAGCGTGGTTTCACCTGCTCCACTTGCTCCGCATCTAACCCAATTTCCAAAGCGATTTTGTCCCATGGGCCTGCCAGCAATCCAGTAATGCCAAAATCAACCAGATCAGGGTTTGCATTGAGATAATCGGCAACATCAGCAATGTCGGCTCGATACAAAAAGCGCACCATGCCGCGTTCTGGCCAATTCTGGAAATAATCGGATATGTCACGCGTAGCAATGGAAAAAACCAACAAAATCCCCAATAACACAGCCAGGTGAGACGCAGTTAAACGTCGCCATTGCCATGATCGACGTGCCAGCCACCAAAGCGGGAGAACAGCTAAAATGTAAACGGCCGACTGCGCCAAAATGGTATGCCCCAAACTGCCCGGCGGCACACTGATAAAACTGGGCGAGATGCCGGCAAGGAACCAGAGAAGCAGGAATGCAGAAGAAATTGCGGATTGCGGATCGCGAAATGCGGAGCGGGTGAGACGCATCGTGAGTGGGGTGAACGCATACCATAAGGCAATCAGGACACCAGTCCAAAAGAAAAGCGCACCGATGGGATTAAAAAGTGGGCGATGGGGAATGTTGTAGAGCCATTCGTCATCCCCATCAGAGTGGAACATGTTGAAGGTGATGAGGATATGTTCGCCAAGCGGGCCGAAATCACCGTCCCCCGCGGCGACGAGGGGCACAGCCAATTCTTGCACACGCGCCTCGGATTCGGGTTGTTGTCGCAGGGTGACCAGCAGCGGCACCGCCAGCAAGAATGCAATGACAAAAGTCAGCAATATCCCACGCCAGCGCCGCCATAACAAATCACGCGCAAACAACAATAGATACACACAAAATGCCAGCAGAATCAGTGGCACACCCCGGCTGGCAAAATAAGTATAGAAACCCAATCCCATAAAAATGCCAGCGAACACAAAAGAAATCAGTTTGTCCCCATTGCGTTCTTCGCGACTACTTTGATCTTGCGCAGGATGGATTTGCGAAAAATCTAGCCCGCGCAAAAAGAAATAAAAGGCAGCCAACGCAAAAACAGGCAGCGCAATATGCCGGATGCCTGTGCGTGAATACATCAACGACCAAAAACTCACTGTCAAGGCTGCCGCCGCCAGCAGACCAACTTTATCATCAAACAAACGCCGCCCGACCAAAAACGTGAGCGGCACCGTCAACGTTCCCAATAATACGGACAGCCAGCGAATGCCCGCAACGCTGGGACCAAACAAGCCCAGCATCAGCGCATTGAGCGCATGATACAGCGCTTCATGGCCGGAAGCATCAGCATAGTAAACAGCCAGATCTCCGTCTAATACTTTTTGTGAGATGACCAGCGAATTGATTAATTCATCATCGCGCCAGCCAGGCGGCACAGTGTCGAGCTGCCAGAAACGCAAAAAACCAGCCAAAAGGGTTAATGCAAAGACAGCTATCAGTGTGTAGGTCGGATTGAGTGGTTTATTCATTCAGTTATATCTATTTGGGTGATGGGTAAAATATCGCTGCCATCAGGCAATGTGAGGCGCTGTCCATCAGTTTGGGTATATACGCCAACAGCAACGGGATAGGTGCCAACGGCCGTTTCCTCTCCAACCTGTATTTGATGCACCTGCAAAAACATATCACCCACCTGCCACATTTCGCCAGGCACATCCAGTTTATCCATTTGGGCGATGGGCGCACCCGCCGCGTCCTGGATATGGGTGAAGAGCATGGCTGTGGGCAACGGCCGTTGCACCTGCCACCATGTCACCAAAACGATCTCATCACCCGGCGCAGCTTGTGGCGTTTGCAAATCATACCCCAACAAGGTCACAGCAGCATCGAAAGTCGCGTCTTTCGGCGTGAGCCGTTTCTGCCAATCAGCTTGCACGGCGGCATTGTCCAGCGCATAAATTTGTAACGGCCGATCGATGTCTGTCGTTCGTAATGGCAAACTGTCGCGCAATTCGATTTTGGAAAAATAAGGTTCCAATGCGGGAGCCAAGGGTGTGAAACCAGGCAGTATCATCTGGCTCTTGTCGGCTTGCGGCAGCAACAAGGCCCCACGCGCATCAAAATAATGCAGATCATCGGCTCGTGGATTAAGTGTCATTTGGGCCAAAGCGGGTGTGTGGAATTCGCCCGGGGTGATGGTGGAAACGGCCGTTGCTATGCCCGCATCCTGTTTAAGATAATCCATTGCGGATTTCATGGTGGCTTCATATTGCACGCGCACTTCGGGGTGATTGGCCCAGGTCACAAAGTAATCACGCACGGTGCTAATTCCCGTCACGACAAACAACAAAACCACCAAACCGACCCACCAACGGCTTTTGGCCAGCGCAGGTTTCGCTGCGCCTGACGGCTGCGCCGCTAGGCGCCGGCCGATAAAAGCCAACGCCACTGCCGGAAAAAGATACAACACCGGCTGCATCCCCATTGCCTGCGTCATGGCCCATTCAGAACCCGTCACGAGCACCGGCGCAAACCCCAACAAAAGCCAGACCAGGGCTGAAAAATAGGCCGCACCCAACAATGTCCGTCGGCAAGCCCATGCTTGCCAAATGGCTACAACGACTCCCAGCAGGAACAAAAAGCCCATCACTGGACCCAGCAACGGCCGTTCCGCGATGTTATAACGCCAGGAGCTGTCCCCTTCTAAAATGAACAGACGCAGACCATCGCCAACATTGTGCAGCAGTGGCGCAAAATCGCCGCGCAGCAGGGCTGTCAACGGCACTGCCAGCTCTTGGATGCGCAGTTCGGAGGTTGGATTGGCTTGCAAATAGAGCAGCAGCGGCGCAGCCACCACAAACATAACCAACAGCATCAGTCCCACGCGCCACCATAATTTGGGAAGTAACGGCGCGTGCTGAGTGTGTCGAAGTGCTCGCTGCCCCATCCCCAAATACACCAAAAGCAAAGGAAACAGCAGCCATAACCCGCGTGCCGGTATATAGGTATAAAAAGTCAGCCCCAACAACAATCCCGCCACAAGAAATGGCCAAACCAAACCAGCTTGCCGCTTGTCAACGTTGCCACCTGCGACCCGGCGCAATCCTTCCCAAAAGAAAAGCAGCGCCAACACAAACAAAGCTGGCAGCGTCACGGAACGCAGCATTTGGCGTGCCGACATCAACGGCCAAAATGCAACAACAATCCCCGCAGCCGTCAGCAGTGCCGTGGTCGTACCAAAGCCACGCCGCACCCAGGCGGCCATGCCGGCAAGCGTGATCAATCCAAAGAATACGGCCGTTAACCGGCCCGCCAAATAGGTTGGCCCCAAAAAAGTCATCAGTCCGGCCACAGCATAATCATAAAAAGGTTCACGGCCGTAGCCGACAGTGAAGTAGATTTCGCGGGTGCCAGTGTGGACAATCGACCAGGCAGTGATGCCATGATCGGCTTCATCGTGGGTGAGGCCAGGGGGAATTTCAGTCAGCGCAAACAGGTAGAGGAAAACGGCCGTTAACAAAATCAACAGCATCCAACCAATCCAGCGACTATCTTGCGTGTTTTTGCCTTTTTCCATAGCGAACAAACGATCATACAGAAGCAGTGCCAGCGTGACAACTACCCTAAACCCACGCTTAGGGGGCGTTTTGCTACGTCAGCCAGCGGTTAAAACCGCGCCGACAATTACGAAGACCGCCTTCGCGGTCTGAAATCTAGCCGACGTAGGTTGGCTTCGTATTTGTTGCCCGTGAATTTATTCGCTGGGTGCGTGAGAAAACCGTGTGATTTCCCCCACGAGACCCATGTCACGGTTTGCCCCAAAAGCTCAAAACAAGCTAAAATCGCCTCGTTTTGGAAGGAAATATGTTGGATTCTCCCTTTTTGGTCATCGCATTGCTGCTGCTCGGCACGGCCGTAGTGGCTATGGTGACACGCTGGCGACCACAACTAACGACGGCTGTGGCCACGGCCGTTACCCTCATCAGTGCCATTGTCTGGTGGCTGTTAGGCCGCCAACTGCCCCTAACCACCTCCTTGCTAGCAGATTCAGATATGGGTTTGTTTGCTGCTTGGCAATGGCAAGTCGATGCCAACAGATGGGCGTTGGGGGGTGTGGTCTTGTTATTGATAACGGCCGTATTCCTCAACCAGTTCGCCACAAAAAACACAGAGCCAACTGCACAACAACTACACCCCACCTTGATTCTATTATTGGCCACAGCTGGATTGTTGGCTTTATGGTCAGGGTCGCTGCTCACTCTCTTGCTCAGTTGGACGCTCTTTGCTTTGATATGGGGCATCAGCTTATGGACAAGAATGCCTGATGCAGAAATAGGTAAACCGTTAGCAAAAATGACCTGGTTCCTATTGCCCTTGTGGTTTATCGCCCTCGCGGTTGCCTTAACCCCCACCGCCCGAATCAGTGCTGGATGGCAATTAACGCAATGGACGCCCCCCGCAGTTGCGGCTTTGGCCTTAGCCGCTTTGGCGCAGATGGGTGTGCTGCCTTTGCAGTTTTGGCGGCCATTTAATGCAGCATCAGATATAAGGTCCCAAACGTTGCTGCATTTGATGCCGCCGTTGGTAGGAGCCGGACTGCTCATGCTGTTGTCTGACAGCGGCGCAATCAGTTCTGGGCTGGCACTCCTGCTCACATTGGCATGTTTATTAGGCATACTCTCTGGGCTGCGCCGTGGCTGGATGCAGTTAAGTAATCCCGCGGGTCTTTTGCCTAATCTGGCTTTTGCAACGGCCGCCTTAACTTATTTAGTCGGCTTGTGGGCGGGCAGCAATGCCTTGAACGCAGCGGTGCGTGTCTATGTGTTGGCGTTGGGCATATTGTTTTTGTTAGGCGATGAATTAGTGGCGCGTGACCATTGGTGGCGCTTGCTGCCAGCCTTGTTTGCTTTGGCCAGTTTGGCGGGTATCCCCCTGACCGCTGGTTTTATCAGTTTATCCACATTGTACACAACCTGGTGGCAAAACGGCCGTTCGATCTTAATTTTCGTGGCGATGATCTTGTTGGTACCTTTGTTAACGGCCGTACTTTTACACCTACAAGATCGTTACCGATCCGATTTACACGCAACAAAACCAACTCCGCCTGAACTGCTAGGAGATGTGAGTCTATTCTTGCCGCTGCTCGGATTGATCATGATCGACAGCGATGCAATAACCCGTGTGCCACCCGTTGCCTGGATCGCGATCCTCTTCACGTTGCTGCTAAGTTTGCTGCTGCCGCGCTTCTTGGGCGACACGCAAGATATTGGCGCCAAGGTTGCTGCGGCTTTTAGCTTTGATTTACCCACTGGTCGTATCATCCCATTATCAAATCAGGCCGGGAAGGCAATCGTGCGTACATTGGCAGAAGCAGCTACCATTCTGCAAGGTGACCGTGGTTTAATCTGGCTGCTCGTTTTTGCTTTGCTTTATATTTTGGCAACGAACCTCTAATGAATATACCCACGATTTTTGAGCTAATCGAACGTTTTGAATTCTTGCGCGGCTATACGGCCGTTT
>CAYGMR010000415.1:0-549 GCA_964350725.1 uncultured Ardenticatenaceae bacterium
AGTTACGATAAGATGATAAATACAGTAATATCGTGCAAGATACTGACCCTAATTGGAGATAACCGATGACCCGACAACCTATACCGCCTAACAATTTTGTCCAAAGCGAACATAGTGATGATGAGCATACGCCATTGTTGGCAATGTGGTACCAAACGCGATCAGCATTAGCTGATTTTGCCATTCCTGTTTTTGCTGGCTTAAAGGTGGTTTGGCTCATCGCGTTTACCCCCACAAAATATTTCCGTGCCTATTTGGCACATACCCACAACCTGACCGCGCTGCGCACGCCGTTTGACGTTTTATGGCGTACGTTGACTCCTGAAGAAAGAGTGCCGCTAGATGCAGCCAAGTTCTTGCTTTTTGCGATTTTAACGGCGGCGTTGGCAGGATTTCCATTTGATAATACCAACCGTGTATCAGGATTAATCGAACAATCTGACATTATGAGTCAAGGATTGGAAGTGTTAAAGCAGCAAAGTCCCGCTTTGGCAGATGTCACCGCACAGATAGATCTTTTTTTACAAAATGAAACGGTATTAGCGATCC
>CAYGMR010000415.1:559-5437 GCA_964350725.1 uncultured Ardenticatenaceae bacterium
AGGAGTTTTTTGACCAGAATCTGATTTCGGCGGTCATCGAGTTGTTTGTGACGCTGATTTTGACGATGCTTTTTGCCTATCTGTTTCGTTGGGTGGCGGGTCGTGGTGTCACGGCAACGGGCAGTTATGCTTTCTGGCTTTATATGACCGGTATGCAGTTTTTTACAACGGCGATTACCTTTGTCACCTTCAAATTTGTGTCTTTACCTGCTTTTGATTTGCCACCGTTTATGCCCCAATCTATTTTTGTGATTGTCGAGTATGTGTGGACGCTGTTGTGGTTATATCTGCTGCCGCTATGGGTCTTGCCGCGTATTTTCCCCCCCTTGAGCAGGCGTCGCACATTAGGTGCTTTGCTGATTACACATGCGGTGTTTATTGGTTTGAATTGGGTGATGCGTGTTGGTTTTGGGACTGTGTTGTTGTTGTTGAGTTCATTGGTGGAAAACTTTTAAAGCGGCGTGTCCCGCGTAATTCGTGGCTAAAAATCACCGAATTTCCCAAAAGATGCTAGCCGGCAGCGGGTGAAACCCAATTTGATAATAAAACTGTTGTGATGAACCAACATAAGCCTGTTTTGCGCCCAGCAGCCCACAGCGCCGAATCCCTTCCAAAACGGCCGTTTTGCCCAAACCCATTTTGCGATAAGCCGGATCAGTCGCTACCGGTTCAATTAAAGCATATTCGGTGTGCGGGTCATACCACATGCCACAGTAGGCGGCATAGTCGCCGTTTGGCGCGAGAATGGCGATGCACAGGTCTAAATTCAGGTGCGGGCCTGAGAGACTGGCGTGCCTTTCGGCTAAATCCTTTTCTGTTTCCGGTGGATCCCCTTCATGATTAAATCCGCGCCATAAAACCCGATTATATTTACGAATGTCAAGTGCTTCTGCCAGGGAAACGGCCGTATATCCAGCCGGTAAACGATATTCAAGCCGGTTGAGATCGATATCCAGCACCGAATTGCCTTCGGCTTCTTGTGTGGGCTTGAATCCAAGTTCAGCCGCGATTTTTTGCATTTCTCGATCCGCGTTATTGATCAGTACCCGCAATTTGCCTGCCGCATTGCCAAGATTGTCTTTGGCATACACAAGCATGTCACGTTTCAGGTAGCTGTAATCTTTGTCGTAACACAAATAGATAGAGTCGGGGCCTTCTTCGAAGGCGGCGATGGCGACGATACGGCCGTTGTCTTCCCACACACCCATTTTGGATTGATTGGCCGTGTCTAAATGAGGTAAAGAAAACGCCCATTCCCAACGTCCCCATTCGAAATCATACTGGATGGGGTTTTTATTGTTGATGCGTACCAGGAAATTGCGGACAGCGTGAAAATCGTCTGTAAAGCCGATTTCGTGAGTGTAGTTTCTAAATTTTGTTGACATTGAAACCTCGTAAAATAGGAATTATAAGACCAGACCTTATACAAGGGCGGATTATGTAAACTCATAACTGTAGACCTGTCAGGTGTCAATATCTATTATCAAACAGTTTTGCATCTGTGGCAAAAAAATATGACAGGGTTTCAAACCCTGTCATGTTTGGTCTAACATAGGTGTTAATCGATGATTTTGAGCGTCGTTTGGCGTTGACGGTTGACGGTTAGCTGGGTGACATCGGGGCGTGAATAATGGCCGGCGGGATCGAAGTTTTGGCGTTCGCGCAATACGGCCGTATAGTCAAGCGTCGCCAGGATCAATTTCTCTGCACCAACCAGCGGCTCCACAAGCCACTCACCATCCGGCCCCACAATACAAGAGCCGCCATTGGCCAACATCTCTGGACAATCTGCCAGGATCAAATCCAGATGGGGTGTATTGGCTGGAAAATCGGATGTGCGCATCAAACCGCAGGCTGATACGACAAACGAACGCGCTTCTAGAGCGATAAAGCGGGTAATGTCGTGCGTGTTGCGTTGGCTGCCAGGCCAAATCGCGACGTGCAAATCTTCACCCTGGCCGTAGAGTGCCGCCCTTGCCAGCGGCATCCAGTTTTCCCAACAGTTCAGCCCGCCGACTGTAAAGGGGCCCAAGGGGTGTACCCGCAGCCCATGCCCGTCTCCGGGTGACCAGGTGAGGCGTTCTTCATAGGTCGGCATCAATTTGCGATGCACGGACTGAATCACGCCTTTGTTGTTGATATATACGAGCGCTGCATAAACACTGTGGCCGCCGCGATCTAACGGCCGTTCAATACAGCCCACTACGACAGCGATTTGATTTTCGGCTGCGGCCGTACACAGTGGTTGCAGATGGCCAGCTTCGATTTGTACAGCGTTTTGCAAATAATGGGCATGGATTTCTTTCTGAACGGCCGAATTGAAACGCGCCCCATCTGTTAGTTCAAGCCAGAAAGGATAGCCGGGCAGCAGTGCCTCGCCGAAGACAACCAGTTGGCATTCTTTTTGACCTGCCTTATGCACATAGTCAATGATTTTGGCGAGTGTTGCTTCCCGATTGAGCCAAACAGGCGCGATTTGTGCGATTCCGATTGTGAGTAGGTTTGAATTTTTATCGTCTGACATCTTCTTTTGCCTCCAATTCTGCAATCAAATTTGGCAGTAAACCGATGTGTTCAATTTCATGAAAGTTGGGGTTTGTGACTGGTGTCGCAACGGCCGTTTCATGTGCCCAGGTAAGTGTATTGGGGATGTAGACGGCCGTTGCGCCCAAATCTAGCAGGGGACGAATGTCAGAGCGCATGGAGTTCCCCACCATCAAAACCCGCTCTGGCTGGATTTGGTGACGGTCCAATATCGCGCCATAAGTATCAACATTTTTATGGCTGACAATTTCAGCATATTGGAAATAAGAAGCAATGCCAGACCGTTCGATTTTTAGTTCCTGGTCTAGCAAATCCCCTTTGGTGATGATCATCAAGGGATATAGTTGGCTGAGCTGATCGACTACATTTGCCACGTGGTCAAACAAGTCCATTTTGGCGGGCAGCATCGTTTTCGACAGGTCAAGTATATTTTGAATTTCAGTTCCGCTCATACGGCCGTTTGTGAGGGAAACGGCCGTTTCGATCATTGAGAGAGTAAAAGCCTTGATCCCAAAACCGAGCGTGGGCAAATTCGCTACTTCTATTGTGTAAAGGGTTTCTTCAACTTGTGTAGCATTCGCATATGGCTGCATGAGCCGTTTAAATTCATCTTGGGCATGGTGATAATAGCGCTCGTTGTGCCAGAGTGTATCGTCGGCATCAAAAGCGATAACATCAAATTGTGGCATAGTTGTTTCCTCTCTATTTTGATGATAACAGTAACACGGAGCTAGTAAGGAGTTTTACGGAGGGATTTAGGAGAACTTCTGATACTTCTGACTCCTTTTCTCTGTGGGACTTCGTTTATTCTCTGTGTCTTTCCGTGTTCCTGTCTTTATTCTGAATACCTGCGAAACTTGTACTGATCACGCAACCATGTCGTGATGAGATCGGCGACCATTTTGCCAGCAGTTTCATTGAAATGCAGGCCATCGGATAACAGGTCAAAACCGTTTTCTTTGCCGATTTGATTGTAGGATTTGCGCTGCAACGGCCGTTGCAGCACAAGCACACGCCCCATCATTTTGTCAACCTGGCCATCATCAGGCGTATATTCTTTTTTTGGCCCTTTGCCATCCAAAAAAGCACACATTGTTTCATGTAATGGCAGGTAAGCGACCTCTTTTTCTGCGGCGATTGATTTTATCGCCGCGCTGAATGGCTGCCATTTTTGATTTTCTGGCGAAGATAGATTTTCGCCATAGGGGCCAATCGAGAGTAGGACGATCTCCGCGTCTAAATCTGTTTGCAAGCGTGTAACGATAGCGGTTAAATTTTCCTTGAACCAGGATAACGTTGGGGTTTGCGGCAGGTTATTGCGTTTAATATATTCTTGCGCTTTTTGGGGCGTGCTGCTGGCATGTGCGTCATTGGCACCTACCAAAACGGCAATAAAATCGGGCTGACACGCCACAACTTCATCAATGCGCTGCAAGAGATCATAAGCTAAGTCACCATTGTTGCCGGCATTGACGAAGTGATATCCTTGCGCTCCCAAACGTGCCTGCAATAGGTTGACATAATTGAAGCTGACCGTTCCCTGGGTAATGCTGTCGCCAAAGATAACGACCACTTTTTCGCCTGGTTTTATGTGCTCCCGCTGGAACTGGTGGGGGGCGATCGGTTCGGCCGGTTTGTTTTGTGGCCGCAAAATCATGACATAAACAAAGAGCGCGATCAGACCGAGCAACAGCAGAAAAATAAAGAGGATGAGCCCAAGCATATTGATCAACCGATTTTACGGCAAAGGAGAACGCCATTGCCAATGGGCACGATGAGAGCGTCGACACGGCCGTCGCTCAAAGCACGCTCTAACATCGGTTCCAGCACTTCGCGGTGGTTAATGGCGTTGTCTGCAATTAACAAGCCGCCAGGCACTAATTTAGGCACCACAAGTTCATAACAATCGGCATAAACTTCTTTTTCGGCATCCAAGAAACAGAAGGCGATATCATCAACATTTTCTAGATGTTCGCGGGCATCGCCTGCGAACAGGGTGATGACGTCGCTGGTTTGGGTTTGTTGGAAGGTTTCTGTGGCTAAGCGTACTTTTGCTTCTAAGATTTCATAGGTGGTGACGAAATGGCCGTTGGCGCGACAAGCCAAAGCTAACCAGAGTGTAGAATAACCAGCACTTGTGCCAATTTCGATCATATTGCCAGCGGGTGCCGCTGCCGCCATGAGTGCCAAGAATTTGCCTGTTTGTGGCGGAATCTGGCGCATACGCTGCATACGTGGTGTGCCATCTTCGCGATCGCGGGCATCAATAGCTTGCAGGGAATGCATACGGTTAAGAATAATTGAGGGGATAGCATGAAACATATGTTGTCAACT
>CAYGMR010000416.1:0-504 GCA_964350725.1 uncultured Ardenticatenaceae bacterium
TTGTTATTTCTGTAGATGGCAAAACGGCCGTATCTAGCGTAGCGGTTGGAATTACTGCTGTCGCGATAAGTTGGGTTGTGGGTATAGGGGTGGGTGCATCTGTAGTGACGGGTTGTAAGGCTTGAGTGGTTTCGGTAGGCAGTGGTGGTTGGGTGGCTTCCGGTACAATAACAGGCAGCGTGGCCACAGGCTCGTCGCCATCCGTGGACGTCCCAGATTTGCTGCTATTCCATACCCAAAAGCCTAAAATGATGAGCAACACAATCACAAGCGCGGCTGCGATGATCAAAGGCAGTTTCGACGAGCGTTTGTTCGCTGGGGGATCATTTGGCGGTGGGGGCGTGAATGCGGGTGTGATCTGCGTTTCTGCCATTGGCTCTTCGGTAGAAATGGGGGCCGCAATGGGCAGAACTGCTTCTGGTGGCCCGTAGCGCACAACAACGGCCGTTATGTTATCAGTTGCTCCACCCGTTGCTGCCATTTGTACAAGTTTCTCAGCCGCAT
>CAYGMR010000416.1:514-5434 GCA_964350725.1 uncultured Ardenticatenaceae bacterium
GTTATTGATCATAACGTCGCTCATCTGCAGGTCAGATAACACATCATACAGGCCATCGGAACAGAGCAGCATCAGATCGCCGTCTTGCAGCGGGATAGGCTCAGAAAGATGCACTGTGATGTCAGGTTTGTTGCCCAATACTTGCGTGACTACATTGCGCAGTTCGTGGTTAGCGGCCTCGTCAGGCGTGAGCAAACCGGCATCTACCTGACGCTGCACCCAGGAATCGTCGCGTGTTAATTGGCGCAAATTTCCTGCTCGCAGCAGATAGACGCGGGCATCGCCCACATGTGCGACAGTTAAAATATTTTGATCGATGACGCAAGTCACAATCGTACTGCCCATCTTGCCACCACCCAACTGGTGTGATTCTTCGATAACGGCCGTATTGGCTTGTAGAATCGCCTCTTGAATCGCGTCGCGGATGGGGTCTTGTGCCTGACGCAGCCGGTAAAACACGTTGTGGACTGTTAATGCTGCACGATCAGCTGCTGCACGGCCGTGTCTTTGACCACCCACGCCATCAGCAACAATAAATAATTCGCCTAGTTGGGTGGGGGTAGTTGCATCAGGTATCCAAAAAGTGTCTTCATTGCCCGAGCGCACTGGACCTTTATCACTGTAGCCTCCAAAATGTTCATGCGAATCCGTGGGCAATGGCGTTAATTGCTCTGTTTTATCGGTCATCAGGGTTCCTTCTCTTAAATAAATTAGCGATATTCATTGACAGAAGACAAGGGAAAGAAAAACAAGGCATCTGTTATCCATTATCCGTAAAATCGCTATGTTAATAACAAACGTTTACTTAGTACTTTGTCAATTAAATTTGTTTGCGTTTGTAGTAACGGCTTTAGCCGTTTCACCGCGGCAGCGGTTTCTACAAACACCTTAAAAAACTTGCTTTACAAAGCACTTAGGTGCTGACAATCAAAGCTTCTAAAGTGGTACGACCTAGCTTGACTTTTGTGCCGTCTAATAATTGGATCTGATCGATTTTTTCCCATTCGTTATTTGCTGGTTGGTAGATCAGAATACCATTGGTGCTGTTTTGATCGTGCAGGATATATTGTCCGTTTTGTAAGCTGATAGATGCGTGCTGGTTGGAAACGGCCGTGTCCGGCAGTACCACATCACAAGCCGCATCTCGTCCGATAGATAATCCGTCCTGTAATGAAAAACGTTGACGGTCAAGTTGGCCAGAGCGCACAACCAACCAGCCAATGGGTGCTGGCTGGGCGGCTAAAACTTCAGTCTTAGTCGCTTGGTGTGGTGGTGCCGGAGGCAATTCGACGACTGTCTTGGCGGCAGAATCAACCGCTTCTTCTTCCAATAATGTCGGACGCAGTTCTGATTCCATGATGGTTGGTGGGATGGGCTGTGCCTGCGCCGGTTTGTATGCTTGTGGTGGTGTGTCTTTGAATGTGGCTCGTTCGTCTAGTCGTTTTTCGGGTTGGGGTTGTGAGGAGGGGGAATGGTTTGGGGGCGCAGCGCTTGTGTTGGGCGTCGTCGAAACGGCCGTTTTTCCCGGCAGTAACAATTCAACCACCGAGCCGACTACAATCAATAGGAACCCTAATACAGTGCCCCACAACCCGGGCTGGATCGTGATCTCAAAAAACATCATGTCACTATCCCTAAGCCCAGCAAAAAAACGACGATGTCGCTTAGTCCGGCGAGCATTGATCCCCAGGCAGCTATCTTAGCTATTTTTTGGTTTGCAACAGCCAAAATAAAAAATCCTATTACAACGAGAGCCAAGAAGGGCACGATAAAAAGAAGTTGATCTCCGCTCAATGTGCCCGGCGCGATCAGGCCGGATTGTCCTGCCAGATCGACTAATTTGCTGCCCAACGCCAGATCAAAGCCCGAAAATTCGCCGATCGGGAGGCCGTTACAACTTACGTTGACCCAGGGTAGGAAAAATAGGAACAAAATCAACAAGGCCGCTGGGCCGGAAATAAATCTACCTTTCATGCACAAATCACCTTCTGTCCATTTCCTTGTCTGACTCTGTTAGCTATTTTTGCCAAAATAATCGCGCAAAGGCATCTTTGATGCCATACTCACAGTAGTGACCAGAGCAATACGCCGATTGATTATACCACGCCCGGCAAATATTGGGATGAAAAAATTGATCGAGCAAGTGATATATATTAATGTATGGAGGGTCTGGGGTGATTTATAATACGCCTTTTTCGCGTAGGTGTGCCAGTTCGGTCGCATCTAGACCCAATTCACTGGTTAAGAGCGCGTCGGTATCGGCGCCTAAAAGTGGTGGGGCACTGCGAATGGCGGCAGGTGTGGCCGATAATTTGGCGACTGGGCCGAGCAGTTCAATTGTGCCGGCTGTGGGATGTTCGATGGTTTGGACCATGTCACGGGCTTGGGCTTGTGGATCATTTAAGGCTGTGGGGATGTCGTTGATGGGGCCGGCAGGGATGTTGTTTTCTTGACAAATTTGCAGCCATACGGCCGTTTCCTGCCCCCTAAACATCTCACCCAACTGCGGCACTAACGCTTCACGAAATGTTACACGTCCTGCGTTGGTTTGAAAACGGCCGTCTTGCCATAAATCGGCTCTATCACCTGCCAAACACAGACGTTTGAACTGCCCATCTGTGCCCACACCTATGGCAATAAACCCATCTTTTGTAGCAAACGTTTGGTAAGGTACGATATTGGCATGGGCGTTGCCGTAACGTTGGGGTGTGTCGTGGGTGGCAAAATAATTGTGGGCTACATTGGCCAGCCAGGCTAACTGCGTATCGAATAAAGCCACATCAATGAATTGACCCTCGCCGCTTTGCTGGCGGGCATGTAGGGCTGTCAGGATCGCATTAGCGGCAAATAAACCAGCTGTGATGTCGGCAATCGCCACGCCAACTTTGTGTGGTTCGCCATCAGCCGGGCCAGTGATCGACATAAGGCCGCCTTGCGCTTGGATGATAAAATCATAACCAGGCAAATCACGCAAAGGACCCTCTTGACCATAGCCACTAATTGAGCAATAAATCAGCCTGGGATTTAGCTTTTTCAGTGTGTCGTAGTCGATGCCTAACTTTTTAGTTGTGCCGACTTTGAAGTTTTCGATGAGGACATCGGCAGTGGTGATGAGTTTGTGCAAGATGAAACGGCCGTCTTCAGATTTCAGATTGAGCGTTAAACTACGTTTATTGCGATTAGCCGCTAAAAAATAAGCACTCTGGTCACCCATCCAGGGTGGTCCCCAGCCACGTGTGCCATCACCGACACCCGGCTGTTCAACCTTAATCACATCTGCCCCATAATCAGCTAGCAGCTGCGTGCAGTAGGGCCCCGCCAACACACGTGATAAATCAATCACTCGAATATCAGCCAATGCGCCTTTCATGTGTATTGCCTTCAAAAGGAACACGGAGTTACACGGAGGATTGAGGGAGTTTCACGGAGATTTTGGAGGATTTTCCTCTTTTTTCTCCCTGAATCTCTGTGTTTTCTCTGTGTAACTCCGTATAACAGCTTTTTAAACTTCTTCTTGCCAGGTGTCGGGATCGTAGGCTGGCAGGGTACGTGGCAGTTGTTTGTCTTTGCGCGTGCCAATGGCATACGCCGCCTGCATCAATGTATGGATTTGGGAGGTGCCTTCATAAATGACCGCGCTTTTCGTGTTACGCAAATGGCGTTCGACAATGTATTCGTCGGAATACCCATACGCGCCATGAATTTGCACGGCATCATCCGCGGCACGCCGGGCGGCATCGGTGCAATACCATTTGGCCATGCTGGTCTCGCGTGTGTTGCGCAAACCCTGGTTTTTCAACCAACCAGCTTTGCGCACCAACAATTCGCCAATGTCGATGCTTTGCTGCATATTGGCGATCATTTGCTGTACAAGTTGGTATTCAAGGATGGATTTGCCAAAAGTTTGGCGTTCTTTGCCATACCGAATTGATGCTTCCATACATGCTTTGATAACGCCCACAGCACCGGCTGCGACGCCATAACGGGCATTATCCAATGCGCTCATCGCAATTTTGAAACCTTGACCTTCTTCACCCAAACGATGGCTGGCTGGCACACGTACATCTTGCATGGCAATCCAACCGGTGTTGCTGGCATGTACGCCCATTTTGCCTTCGATGGTTCCCGTTGTCAGCCCTTTCCAGCCACGTTCCAAAATAAATGCGCTGATGCCCCGACCGCCTTTGGATGGATCGGTTTTAGCGAAAACAAGGAAACGGTTGGCTACATCTGAAAGCGTAATCCACATTTTCTCGCCATTGAGAATGTAATCATCGCCATCTTTGCGGGCTGTGGATGCTAATGCCGCGACATCTGAGCCAGCGCCCGGTTCTGTAAGGCCAAAGCAGGCGATATTTTCACCAGATGCTAATGGCGGCAGAAATTCATCTTTTTGTTTGTCGCTGCCCCATTGGAAGATGGGCAATGCATGCAAGCCAAGATGGACGGCGATGGTTTCACGCACTGAAGAATCTCCATATTCCAATCCTTCTGAGATGATGCCCAGGGAAATATAATCCATGCCTGCGCCACCATAACGTGCTGGCAGACAAATACCCAAAAAACCGAGTTCTGCTAATTTGGGCAGCAGTTCGGTGGGATATGTGTGGTTGCGATCATGTTCTTGGATGATGGGCAGAATTTCTTTACGTGCGAAATCGTAGACCATCGTTTCTACCATTTTGTGTTCTTCAGACAAATTAAAGTCCATTTTTACTCTCCGTGGGTTTTTGGGAAGTTAAATCGCAGAGGACGAGGGACGCAGGGATTTATAGAGCTGTGTCCCCAAATGTCATCTTTGAATCGAATTAGTACTTTATCAGGCACGGCCGTTTCTGCCAACTGACTTAGGTAAACCACAAAGAGAACTTTGATAAAAACAGTGCTGATTTGTGGTTTCCTCAGGGAAAACGGGAAAAC
>CAYGMR010000417.1:0-819 GCA_964350725.1 uncultured Ardenticatenaceae bacterium
CACCAACTACCCCAACATTGTGCGCCAGGTTGGTGAGCAGAACATCGACATCTTGCTTTCTCCAGCCAAAGAATGGGACGGTATCAACCCGATGCACGCCGAGATGGCCGTTTTCCGAGCCATGGAGAATGGGGCAGCGGTTGTTCGCCAAGCGGACGAAGGGTTATCACTTGTGGTCGATGGGTACGGCCGTACTCTGGCTAGCGGCGAAGGTCTGGCCGACAGCGGGAATTATCTCCTAACTGAGGTTCCCACGAGCAGCCCCACGACTGTCTACCCGGTCATCGGCGATGTAGTTGGTATCATCTCACTGGTGGGTTTGGTAATTATAGTCGTCTATGCACTTATCAGCGGCAGACGCCAAAAGCGTGAGGTCCAAGAAACGGCCGTAGTTACTTCATAAAGATATGGTGCAATGATTGTTGTCTGTTTCGAGAGATTTGGAAACCAAAGTCCCTAGGTTTCCAAATCTCTTTTTTTATGCCACTAAGCATACTATCGCGACATCCCTGCTTGGATTGATGGGCATGGGGTTTAGTTACGCTGGTTTGAAGGCCACACAGTTGATTGTCGCGACGATGGATAAACATTGATCGAGCTGTTTTGTTCGGTGTTCTCAACCGGATCCGTGATCTGGGATTAGAACTGATTGTGGTTCAGAAAGAGGGCGAATAGGTGACGCTTGCATATATTCACCAAAATGACCCCATAAAGACCCCAAAATCGACCCGTTTATGAACTTTCACTACTAAATTTTTGTTACTCTGCTAAAATATCCCCATCATGCTGCGATTAATTGTTCAAAAGATCACTTTTATC
>CAYGMR010000417.1:829-5425 GCA_964350725.1 uncultured Ardenticatenaceae bacterium
ATCATTGTTTTGATCACCATCATTTTCTTCATGAATATGGGCATGCGCATGCTCAACAACTCCGATGCCCAACAGCCGAGTTATGATTTAGTGCGTTTTGGTCAACTTGCCTGGAGTGATACCCGCGCATATCTGACCGATCTCAGCCAGGGTGATTTGGGCAGTGTGCGCATCAATGGGGTCATTGAACCGATCAGCAAAATCGTTATCGAAAGTTATATAAACAGCATGGCTTTGCTGCTGCTTGCATTAGGAATCGCGACGGTTTTAGGTTTATTTGCAGGCACAACCATGGCCTTGACCAAGCATAAACGCCTGATTACACTCTTATTGGCTTTGACCTTGGTGGGCATGTCACTGCCCGCTTTTTTTGGTGGTTTGTTGTTGCAGCGTGCCGAAATCTGGTACGTTGCCCAAGGGAATTCGCCGTTGGTGAAACTGGCTGGCTTTGGTTGGGATTATGAGCATATGCTGCTGCCTGTGATTGTGTTGACGGCACGGCCGTTAGCGCAGCTCACACGTACTACTTTTATTGCACTCAAACGTGTTCTCGAAGAAGGATTTATCCTCACGGCCTATTCAAAAGGGTTGTCAACCTTTGGTGTTGTCAATGGCCATGCCATGAAAAATATCGCCATTCCATTCTTGACATCTATTGGTGTATCCTTGCGTTTTTCATTGAGCGTTTTGCCTATCGTTGAGTTCTTTTTTGTGTGGCCAGGTATGGGATTGCGCATGTTGCAGTCCATAAATTTCCGTTTAACCACCTTGGCAGTTACGTTGGCACTGGCAATCGGGATCACATTTTTGCTGTTGAATATGGTCTTAGATGTTGCCTATTGGCTTATTGATCCGCGTGTGCGGGAAAGGGCAAACTGAGATGCGAAGTGTGACCCAAATCGCCAAAACACTTGTGGATCCGAGAGCCAATCTTGATAAGATGCCGCATACAGACCCGGAATCGTGGGAAACACCAGCGCAAGCAGGCAGACAGTTTCGTTGGCAGCATATCAAGTCTAATTTGCCGTTGATATTTGGTGGCTTGATCGTGCTTGGCTTGTTCTTGGTTGTGTTGTTTGGTCCCTTGTGGGCACCAATCAATCCATACATTGCTGGCCAGCATGTTGTGGCGCACTTGGACAGCGTTACTGGCGAATGGATCGATCCGCCGCTGAGTCCATCGGCTGAATATCCATTGGGAACGGATCAATGGGGCAACGATATTTTGAGTATGTTGATGTATGGGGCACGCAATACGCTGATTGCGGCTGCGTTCATCACGATGGCGCGTGTGATCTTGGGTATGGTTTTGGGCAGTATTGCTGGCTGGAATGAGAATAAAGCGGTTGACCGTCTGATTATGGGCACCAGCGGCGTGATTATGGCCATTCCGATGCTCATCAGCAGCATGATCTTAATTTATGCGCTTGATATTCGACGCGGGCTGCCTGTTTTTATTGTTGCGTTGTCGATCATCGGCTGGACGGAAATCGCACAATATATTCGCAGTGAAGTGCTGGTTATCCGCAAAATGCCCTACATTGAAGGGGCACAAGCTGTTGGCTCTAAAGACAGCGGCATGGTTGTGCGCCATGTGCTGCCCAATTTGCTGCCACAAATGTTGGTGCTCGTCTTCCTTGAGTTTGGGGCTGTCTTATTATTAATGGGGGGGCTGGCGTTCATTGGTGTTTTTATTGGTGGAGGCAGCAGCAGTGTCGCCGGCGATGACACCCTCAGCTTGCAAACGCAGGTTGTGGCCGATGTACCAGAGTGGGGCGCGATGTTGGCGGAAGGGTATCGTTGGTTTACGTCGAAGCCGTTTATTGTTTTTCCACCAGCTATTGCTTTTTTTGTCGCTGTGATTGGCTTCAATACGTTTGGCGAAGGGTTACGCCGGCTGATTGAACAAACGCATGTGAACACCAGTTTTTTGCTGAAAAAACGCATGTTATTGGTGATTGTGGGCATTGTGGCGGCCACTATCTACATTATTGGCAATACAGGGCCGGCTCCCTGGTTTGCGAAAATGGCGAATGCTTTTACAGGTACGGGTGCGTATGGACATACACAAACATTAGCGGAGATGAACGGCCGTTCACCCACACAACCTGGTAGTCAAGAAGCTGCCGCCTATATCGCCGCAAAATTTGAAGAATATGGTTTGCAGCCGGGCTGGAAAAAACTTGAATATATCTATCCCATGGAGATGACACTGACTGCGCCGTTATCGCAGCCACAGTTGGCGGTGGTGGGTGCTGATGGCACAGTGCTGCAAGAATTTACACATCAGTTGGACTTTGGCTTTACGATCGACGGACACGGCGGCAGTGGGGAGGTTGAGTTGCCGCTTACGTTTGTGGGCTTTAACGGTGATGGGTCAACCCTTGATTGGGAGGCATATCGTGGCTTGGATGTGCGTGATCAGATTGTTGTGCTGCTTGAAGGCAATGCACCGGCAGATTTTCCCACTGAGGCTCTGGTGCGTGGTGCCAAAGGGGTGTTGTGGATTAGTGAAGACCCCGATGATGTGCGTTCGCAGAATCAATTTGTAAACAGCGAAGGCGTCTATATGCGCGCACCACAAATGCCGATTTTCCATATAAGCCCCGATACGGCCGATACCATTTTAGGCGCGATGGATAGTTCAATGGCTGATCTGTTTTCTGTCGAAGCAATTTCGCAGAGCGGCCAAGGGTGGTTCAAACGTGATCTAGAGGGTGCGACGGTGCAGATGGCTGTTGAGTTAGCGGAGCCGCAGGCAACGGCCGTGCCAACCATTCTCGGTTATTTGCCTGGTTCTGATCTTAATCTGGCCAATGAATTGGTCGTTATTTATGCGCATTATGACGGCCTGGGTGTTGATCCTGATGGGACGCTGTACCCGGCCGTGAATCACAACGCATCGGGTGTCAGTGTGATGTTGGAGGTTGCGCGTTTGTGGCAGGCAGAACAGCTCGACCCGCGTCGGCCTGTTTTGTTTGTGGCTTGGGGCGCGGGTTCGCTGACTGAACCAGGTGCGCGTGCATTTCTCGATTCTGAAGGCTCTTTTACGCATTTGCCCACGACGCAGCGTTTACAGACAACGGCCGTTTTCCAGATCGATGACGCGGGTGCGGGTGGCGAAGAAATTTTTATTCATCCACAATCTAACCAACGACTGAAGACTTTGGTGGATGAGTCGGCTGCCGAGATTGATGTGATGGTTGTGGAAGATGTAGGCGAAACGGCCGTAAGCAGCGACATGCTCAACACACAAGCGCCCTGGGTCTATCTGGCCTGGGATAATCCGCCGCTGCCACCTGACCAAGACACATTTGAGCGTATCGACGAGGAAAAATTACGTACCTTTGGCGAACTGCTTTCGCTATCTTTGGCTAAGGTGGTGCGGCAGAGTCGGTATTGATGACAACAACGAATTGTGGAAGGAACGAATTTAGACAGTGAAAGAAGAAAATTCGTTGCTTCCCTAATTCGTTGTAGTCACCCAAAACAATTGACAAAAACGAATTTAGACCATGAAAGAAGAAAATTCGTTCCTTCCCTAATTCGTTGTAGTCACTTAAAACAATGAACTTAATTCACAAAGAACTCCATTACAGAATACGTGGCGTCATGTTTGATATTTACAACACGCTTGGGCCAAATTTGCCTGAGAAATATTATCAAACTGCTGCTGAAATTGGATTGGAGTTTGAAAATATTCACTTCGAAAGTGAAAAGGTGTTCAGCGTATATTACCGTGGCGTAGAAGTTGGTCGATACTATGTTGATATGTGGATTGAGAACGGGAAAATGATTCTCGAATTTAAAGTTGCGCCGAAGATAACAGCGCTGCATAAGGCGCAGGCGATCTCATACCTCAAAATTAGTGACGCCGAGTTAGCGGTTCTCGTTAATTTTGGTGAAGCATCTCTGGTAGATGAGCGTTTGCCCAACTTTGTCACTGACAAAGAAATTGATTTCAAGTGGCAATCTCAAGCTCAATCCCTTGATTATTTATATCCTGAACTGGTGGATAACATCCTGGCAGTTTTACATCGCGTTCACTTTGAATGTGGCCCAGGATTTCTACATCAAGTTTATCGCCGTGCGACAATGGTTGAGCTTCGCCAGCAAAGCCTTGGCTACACATATATTAAGGAAACACCGATTTACTACAAAGATGTTTTCATTGGCAAACAACCAACACGCCTCATTCTGGTTGAAGACAAAATTTTGGTGGCGACCATCGCCGTTCAAACATTAACAGATGTCATGCAAGCCGAATTGAAATCCAGAATGAAGCACCATCGTGTAAAACTTGGTGTATTAGCTAATTTTAATAAAACAAAGCTTGAATTCATGATTGTGCGCTGATGACAACAACGAATTGCTGATGACAACAACGAATAATGGAAGCAACGAATTTAGACAATAAGAGAAGAAATTCGTTCCTTCCCAAATTAGCTGTAGTCATCTAAACAAGAACGAATTATGGAAGCAACGAATTTAGACAATAAAAGAAGAATTCGTTACTTCCTAAATCAGTTGTAGTCATCTAAACAACAACGAATAATGGAAGCAACGAATTTAGACAATAAGAGAAGAAATTCGTTC
>CAYGMR010000418.1:0-5404 GCA_964350725.1 uncultured Ardenticatenaceae bacterium
CGTTTGCCTATGAGCCAGGTGAGCGGCAGGGACAGGTGCGGCGTGGTGCGGCTGAATATTTGGCGCAGGGGGTTAGAAACGGCCGTTTTTCCATGCGTAGTATTGTGCGGCTGTCTGTTGAACTCTATGACCTGCTCTACCTCTATCCTGCCTATGAAGTTGCTACTTTACTCGATGATCTGCGTAGTCAGGTGCAATAAATATGCAACCACAAAATATCGGCATCTTACATCCTGGCGCAATGGGCATATCGATCGCCGCCGCCGCACAAAATAGCGACCATACTGTCTATTGGGTTTCTGAAGGGCGTAGTTCTCAAACACACGAACGTGCAGCTAAATACAATCTCCTGGATGCCAATTCTCTGGCTGCTTTGTGTGAAACTTGCTCCATGATCATCAGCGTTTGTCCGCCTGATGCCGCAGAAAATGTTGCCAACCAGGTTTTGGCACGCGGTTTTACAGGGCTTTATCTCGATGCCAACGCGATTTCACCACAGCGTGTGCAGCGTATTGGTAGCAAAATGTCGGCTGCCGGCGCAACCTTTGTTGATGGCGGCATCATCGGTGGTCCTGCCTGGCAGCCTGGGCAAACTTGGCTTTATCTATCAGGTGCGGAGGCCCAGCAAGCCGCCGCTTATTTTAGCGCTGGCCCGCTAGAAACCGAGATTATCAGTGATGAAATCGGCAAAGCCTCAGCATTAAAAATGTGTTTTGCCGCTTATACCAAAGGTACAACGGCCTTGTTATGTGCGACTATGGCCGCTGCCGAAAATCTAGATGTACGGACAGACTTGGAACGCCATTGGTCACTGAACGGCTCCGACTTCGCCCAAAAATCTAGCACACGCGTACAGCGTGTGATTGCCAAGGCATGGCGTTTTTCTGGTGAAATGGACGAGATAGCAACCACATTTGAGAGTGCCGGAATGCCTGATGGTTTCCATCAAGCTGCTGCAGAAATTTATCGTCGACTGGCTGATTTTAAGGATGCTCCTCACCTTCCCACTATTGAAGCGGTATTAGATGCTTTAGATCGAATAGATGGAAATGAAGCTTGTTAAAGGCGATGTTTTCCCTAAAGCGCTTGTCAGGAATAAAAAGCATGGAATTTAAGTATACAACATTGGAAGATTGTGCTGACGCCACGGGCACCGTGGTTGTGATTGATGTGCTGCGTGCTTTTTCGACTGCGACCTATGCGTTTACGGCTGGCGCGAAGAGCATCATGTTGGTCAGTACGATTGATGCGGCTTTTGCGCTGAGAGAACAGTTTCCAGAAGCGTTGCTTATGGGTGAGGTTAACGGGTTAACCGTTGATGGTTTTGATTTCGGCAATTCGCCGGCCGCGCTTGTTGACGTAGATTTATCGGGACGCCGTATGATTCAACGTACGAGTGCTGGTACCCAAGGGGTTGTCCTTTCCCAAGCGGCTGAACATTTGCTGGCGGCTAGTTTTTGCTGTGCCACTGCAACGGCACGTTATGTAAAGCAGCTTTCGCCCAAAAGGGTCACTTTTGTGGTGACGGGGGTGTTTCCTGGCAGATGCGGCGATGAGGATCGGGCATGTGGGGAGTATATCGAAGCATTGCTGCGCGGCGAAAAACCTGCTGTGGCACCCTTTTTGCAGCGTGTTCTTCTCTCTGATGCGGCGCGTTTGTTTTTAGATCCGCAACTGCCTGAACTGCCGCAAGCAGACCTCGAATATAGTTTGCAGGTAGACCGATTTAATGCGGCTTTGGTTGTTGAACGCAACAATGGACAGCTTATTATGCAGGCTCATGGATAAGGGTCTGGCGGTTAAAGCGCGTATTCCACATACCTGGCCGTTGTTTTTTGCACGCCACGGCCGTTTCACCCCCGTCCAATTACAAGCCATCCCACCCATTCTCGACGGCAAAGATACGCTGGTGATTGCCCCCACAGCTTCGGGCAAAACAGAGGCGGTCATTGCTCCGCTTGTCGAACGTTTTTGGTCCCAACTCAATCGGCCAGACGAACACGGTGTAACCATTCTGTATATTTGCCCGACCAGAGCTTTGGTGCGCGATTTATATGTGCGTCTGCAAACGGCTTTGGCCGACAGCGACATCCTTGTGCTGATGAAAACTGGGGATACAAGCGCATTGAACAAGGAACGGCCGTTCTCCATCCTGATCACCACCCCCGAATCCACCGACTCTTTGTTAACCCGCGTGCCCAGGCTTTTTAGTAGCTTGCGTGCCATTGTGTTGGATGAAATCCATCTGTTTGATGACACGCCGCGTGGCGATCATGTGCGCTGTCTGCTGCCGCGCATTGATCGCATTCGGGAGTATGCCTATCCAGAGAGTAACCTACCGCAGCGCATCGCGCTTTCGGCCACCGTCCCCGATCCTGTTGGCGTAGCCAAACGTTACTTACGCAAGGGTGTGGTGATTGAACTGCCTGGTGGGCGCGAAATTGTGGCGGATGTGGTGCCTTTGTATGATTTGACGGAATTGGTGGCCGCCTTGGCACAGCGGCGCGCACAAAAATCGTTGGTTTTTTGTAATACGCGTGCTGAAGCAGAGGAAACGGCCGTTTACCTGCGCCAAAATTTACCCCACCACGCCGAAGTGTTTGTCCATTACAGCAATCTGGATGCGGCTATGCGCCAAGATGTAGAGACCCGGTTTGCGGAAACGGCCGTTGCCATTTGTGTATCGACCTCGACTTTGGAACTCGGCATCGACATCGGCAGCGTGGATGATGTCGTGCTGCTGGGCGCACCGTTTAATCTGACATCCTTCATGCAGCGTATTGGGCGTGGCGGCCGCCGTACTGAGCAAACCCGAGTTTTGTGTATGCCACATTCCCCACAGGAATGGGCACGTTTTGAGGCTTTGCTCGCGCTGGCAAATGCGCCGCGTGAAAAACGAGTCAGCTCCATTGCTTATGCCTTTCGTCCCGCCATATTGATCCAGCAGATTTTTAGCATGATCAAACAAAGTCCAACCGGCAGCGTGCGTATCGCTGACATCCGCCGCATCGCCCCACCTGAAATCAGCAGCGAAGATATCCGGCGCATCCTCTCGAATCTCTCTTTTGCGCGTTACATTCAATCCGGTCGTCTGGGTGAATGGAAGCCGGACAGCGAGCTGCAGGAACTATTGGACAGGCATGATATTTACAGCAATATTGGCGCCCAGCCGCTGACAGCAACGGCCGTTGATGCTTACACGGGCCGCACCATCGCCCAAACGGATCGTTTGTATAAAAAAGGCACGGTCGTTTTGTTTGGCGGACGGCCAATGGTGGTCAAATGGGTGGACAAATATCGGTTTGGTTTAGGCCCCAGCCCGCGCGATACAGTGGATGATATATTGCGCTTCCAAAAAGCGGGCGTGGCGATTCCCTATGATATTTCGCAAGCGATAGCCAGCGGCTTGAATCTGCAAACAGGACAGATGGCGCTGCTGCCGGACGATAACGGCGTTTGGTTGTTTCATTTTTGGGGCACGATCTGGGGGGAATTGTTAACGGCCGTTCTGCAAGCCCACCATCTCATCGCCGAAGCAGTGAATGAACATTGTCTCTTTTTGCGCCAATCTTTGGACAAATTACCCCCCTGGGACAATGCTATTGCGGCCAATGTCGCCCAAAAAAGAGCTTTAGCATTAGCTGCGCGCCTGGAAATGGGCCGTTTTCAAAAATTGCTGCCCCCGGATGTGGCCGTGCCTGCGATCGTGCGTCGTTTTAATCTGGCTGAATTCGGCCGTATTTACCAAACCGTGCAGCTTGTTGTGCCTGCTGATATTCGTGAACAGTTGACGATTTTGACTGGTTAATGTGCCAACCACGGGGCCAGCGAGCCTTGTTGACTTAGGCTATTGCGTGTAGAAGTTCAACTTCTGCAAAGAAGTTGAACTTCTAAATACACAACTAACTGCCAGGAACAATGACAAAGTCAAATTCACCGACCAAATTGGAATCATCAGAGCTTGCGCCGCAGATATTTTCACTACGAATTAGATAGTAATAATTGAGCACAGCATCACCAATCGTGTTTGGATCATTATATTCTACAGTGCCACTGGTTAAACTGTCGATTTGGGCATGACCGCTGTAGGGGCTGTTGCTACGCCAGATGGTATAACCACCGCCGTTGGCTGGATCATCACTCCAGGTCAGACGTGAAGTGGTTCCCACTGCTTCAATTGAGAGTGTTGGCGTTACGGCCGCTGCCGCTTCACAACTCACCGAACGCCCAAAAATCTCGGCCTCATCTTCAGCCAGGCCAGCAACTGTATCCGTCGTGCCTTGCCACACCACTAGTTCATTGTCGATGCCAGCGGCAAAGGCAACGGCCGTTTTATCAGCCCCAAAACGAATATCACCATCTGTTGTCGCCATCCCACTGACGCGGCTGTTGCCGCCATCAGACGTCAGATCCGCCGCATTCAAGAGCTGGCTAAAAATCTCAAACTGATCGTCGACCATGCTACCATTATCTTGATCGCCGCGCCAGACAACCTTGTATTGATCCTGGGCGGCATCATAAGCCACATCCGGATTGATCGCTTTGTAAACGGCGTTGGGATCGATGGGCATGGTGCTGATGCGTGTGTCGCTGCCTTCTTCTGTGTTGCTGGCGCTCACCCGCTGCCCATAGATTTCATACTTATCGTCTGCCCCATTGACATCATTATCTCCCAGCCAAACGACCAGATATTGATTTTGGTCACTGCTGTAGGCCACGGCTGGTTTTTCAGCGATGTAACTGGGGTCACTATCAACGCTGCCCATGGTGCTTAGCCGCTGCTGTGAGTCTGGCAACGTGCCTGTCGTCGCGTTAATGTGCCGCCCATAGATTTCATAGGCGCCGCTCGCTTGTGTGGGCTCATCCCCAGACCAGACAACATAGAATTGATTATTAGCATCGTTATGGGTCACATCTGGTTGTTGGCCGCGATAGGTGCTGTCGCCATCGAGCCCCATTGTGCTAATGCGGAAATCGCTGACTTGTTCTGTGCCGCTGTCATCGAGCAGTGCGCCATAGATTTCAATTTCGTTATCGGCTTGCACATCTGCTTGCCAGACGACGAGGTAGTGCTGGCTTTCGCTGCTGTAGGCAACGGCCGTATTAAAAGCATCCCTATTACTGCCCACATCTGTTACATCGCTGACCCGAATTTGGGAGCCTAGCAGGCTGCCATCAGGGCCATCGAGTCGGCGGGCAAAAATTTCGACTTCATTATCACCCAAGGTGTGATCATCAGCCTGCCAGGCAACCAGATATTCATTCACAGTGGCGTTATAGGCCACGGCGGGTCGTTGGGCATCATATTGTAAGGCAGCATCACTGTCGCCCATGAAGCTGATGCGTATGGGTGATCCCAAATTGGAGCCATCAGCCACACTCACGCGTTGGCCATAAATCTCTA
>CAYGMR010000419.1:0-2599 GCA_964350725.1 uncultured Ardenticatenaceae bacterium
CCAGACTGATTTATTCCTGGATCTCCTGACTCGTCGAGGTAATGATATGTAGGCATTGATTTAGATTATAATTAGAACATCCGTTTTGTCAAGGTTAGTCTAAATAAATAGAAAACATTGACTGGCCTTGATAGTTTGCGTATACTATGTATGTTACCCAATATTCAAGAATCGCCACAGCGATTGAAATAGTCTCAATAAATAGGTAACTATAAAGAAGCGCCTTCTGCGATCACTGATAAATTTCCGCTAAATCCCGTGCCAACTTGCGCATCACTCTCAGTAGATCTTTTCCACCTAGCACCCGGCAATTCTTCCCATAAAACAACAAATTCCGCGACAGGTTAAACACATCTTGCGTCTTGCCTTCGACGCGTACCCAGCCATCATCCAGCGGCATAATGCGCGGTTCGCCGTGTAACTCCTTGCGCATACTGACGCCAAAGCGGGCGATGGTTGGCGCTAACTCGAAGATGACATCCCGCAAACGGCCGTTTGGTCGCACTCCAGGCAATTTCCGAGGCAATATCGTCATACTGCCGGGCACAATACGGCTGAGGCGGTAGTTGAAGTAATCATTGGGGTGCCAGGGGCCGTTGGGGCCGTCGTTAAATAAGCAGAAGCCGCGCAGTTGCCAATGACCGCGATCTGAGAAATATAAATCCCAGGGTTGGATGCGATGTTGGCGCAAGTGGCCGTCATCGTGTTGGCTGGAACGATAATCAAAGGTTATTTCTTGTTTGGCTTGCCACGCTTCCTGCACATTTTCCCATACGTCTGCGGAAATATCTTCACTGTCGCGCAGACGTAAATCGGCCGTTGGCAGCTGGCCGCTTACCCGTTTGAACCGTTTTTGCCGTTCTGGGGGCAGCCAATCGACTAATTGATCGATGAGTTGGTGGACTTCGGAGGCATGCGGTGTGTCGGTCTGAAAGGTGTCGTAAAGAAAGGCGAGGGTTTCGATGTGGATGTCGGCCAGGTTGAGCAACGGAAGTTCCCGCTCGCTTTCCTGAATCACATACCCTTGGGCGATTTTGTCATAATAAATGGGTACATTCAGGTTTTTTTTCAGGCGTTTTTTGTCATTTTCAAAGCGACTGTTTAAGTTTTTTCTGGTAGTTGTGGGGGATTCTGGCTGGTAAACGGCCGTTAGCAGTTCCTCTTTTGTGGCTGCTCCTGCCTGCAGGTGATTAATAACTGCCAGGCAACGGCGCGCAACATTCCATACACTTTCAGCGGGACCTCTCCCTTGTCTCATGGTCATCTCTGACTCCCAAATATTACAATATATTACCTAAAATGGTGATGGAAAAGAATAGGTTATTGTGAAATTATATGGCTCTTCAGGATTCCATGGGTGAACGCTATATGTAGGGGTATAGCGCGCCATTTCTCTACCACAATTTCCATTGACCCCGCGAGATACCAAAGAGCCAATTATATCTATAACATCAACGCAACGGCCGTTTCTTATCATATCTCTGGTGAAAAAGATAACATATAGTAATATTTGAGACAAAAAATAAGCCCTCGTGCAATTCTTTCTCATACCTGATGAGAAAGAATTGCCTGGGCTTATTATGGCTTACATAAAATCTTGGTAACTATATACCCTCTCTGGCTGTGGCCGGTCTCCTGACCGCGACACTATCCGGCGCGGTCAGGAGACACGGCCGGAGCACGAATAGTTACAATTTTTGAACCTGCTGCCTACGCATCATACGTTGATGCTGTTATATCGCCTCCTTGGCCGGTCCAATTGGTATGGAAAAATTCACCACGCGGTTTGTCTACTCTTTCATACGTGTGCGCACCAAAATAATCGCGCTGCGCTTGTAACAGATTGGCTGGCAGGCGTTCCCGTCGATAGCCATCATAAAAAGCCAAGGCGCTGGACATGGTTGGCACAGGAATTCCGAGAGACACGGCCGTTCCTACCACACGCCGCCATGCATCCGCTGCATTTTGCACCTGCGCCTTAAAAAACGGATCGAGCAGCAGGTTGAGCAGGGCCGGGTTCTTTTCAAACGCTGCTTTGATGTCGTCCAAAAAGGCGGCACGAATAATGCAACCGCCGCGCCACATCAAGGCAATATTGCCATAGGCTAGATTCCAGCCAAATTCTTCAGAAGCGGCGCGCATGAGCATATACCCCTGGGTGTAAGAGACGATCTTGGATGCAAATAATGCTTCTTGTAAATCAGCAATCAGGGCAGCCTTGTCACCTTGGTAGGCAGGTGTCGGGGAGCCAAGCACAGCAGCGGCCGTTACTCGTTCTTCCTTCAGGGCTGAGAGGAAACGCGAGAAAACAGCTTCACCAATCAGCGTGAGCGGAATGCCGGAGTCCAAAGCCGAAACGGCCGTCCATTTGCCCGTCCCTTTTTGTCCGGCCGTATCCAAAATCTTATCCACCATCGGCTCTCCATCTTCATCCGTAAATGCCAGAATATCGGTGGTGATTTCGATAAGGTAAGACTCTAATTTGCCTTGATTCCAATCAGCCAAGACAGCACTCATTTCTGCGCGAGTCATACCCAGCGCGTGCTGCATCACATCATAAGATTCACAAAAGAGCTGCATATCGCGGTCTTCGATACCC
>CAYGMR010000419.1:2609-5355 GCA_964350725.1 uncultured Ardenticatenaceae bacterium
GCGCCTTCTTCGCCCACCCAATCGCAGCAAGGCGAACCGTCGGCCACTTTGGCGGCAATGCTTTGGAAGATTGGTTTGACATGCGGCCATGCTTCTGCTGCACCACCGGGCATGATCGAGGGGCCAAAGCGGGCGCCTTCCTCACCACCAGACACGCCTGTCCCGATGAAGAGGATGCCCTTTTTGCCTAATTCTTGGGTGCGGCGGGTGGAATCAGGGTAGTGGGAGTTGCCACCGTCGATGATGATGTCACCCGCTTCGAGCAAAGGTACAAGCTGCTCAATGGTGGCATCGACTGGCCAGCCTGCTTTAACCATGATCATGACTCGACGCGGCCGTTTCAATTTACTGACTAATTCTTCAAGGGAATGTGTGCCAATGACTTTTGTGCCTTTGGCTTCATTTTCTATGAACCGATCAACTTTGCTGGTTGTGCGGTTGAACACAGCCACCGTGAATCCATGATCGTCCATATTCAAGACCAAGTTTTGTCCCATTACGGCCAAACCAATTAGGCCAATATCTGCTTGTTTTGTCATTTTTTCCTCTGTTTGTTTGTATTGTTTAAGTTCTGAATAATTTGTTCTACGATTTCCTCCACGTCATTTTCGACACTGATAATCAGTGTGTTGTTCGGGGAGGGTGTTTCTAATGCTTCAAATTGACTTTGCAGCATGTCTGCTTTCATGTAATGCGATTGACGCGCCTGCATGCGTTCCCAAATGAGGGCTTGACTGCCTTGCAAATGGACAAAGCGAATGCCGTCGTTGCCTTGGCGTAACTGGTCACGGTACTTCTTTTTCAGGGCGGAACAGGCAAGAACGGCCGTTTCTCCCTTTTCTAAATGCGTCTCAATCAAATCATGCAGCCGCGCCAGCCACGGATAGCGGTCATCATCATTCAACGGCGTCCCGCTCGCCATCTTGGCCACATTCTCGGGCGGGTGAAAATCATCGCCATCATAAAATGGGCAGTTCAATCGATTCGCCAATGCGAGTCCAACTGTCGATTTGCCGCAGCCGGATACACCCATAATGACAAAGACAGTCATGGTTTCACTCGATATAACATTTCGCCCGCCTTCGGCACATATAAGACGCCTTCACCTTCCCGATTCTTCCATTCAGTCACATTAATGTCATCTGGGTTTATATAACCTAGTGCTAATTGATCGCAATCTTCTGGGGAAAGTTTTGTAGCTAGTTTAACGCTGGCGCGGGGGTATTCGGTGCCGTTTTCGTAACGGCCGTCGCCCCGCACATGTGTACTGTGGGCCAACACCCCTAGCGGGATATGCTTGAACTTATCCCATTGCGCCAAAAAGTAAGGCAGCACATGGTAGCCAATCTCATAAATATATTTGCCATGCACATGACTGACCACATCCAAATGCGGGGCATAAATGATGAGTTCGCCGCCCTCTGCCAGAGCCGGTTCTAGCTTATACATCGCCTTGCCGCCGGTCCATAATTCATCATACATCGGCGGTGCCTGCGACAAGACACGCTTGAATGGTTTGTCAACCCAGGTGATATGCCGTTGCGATGACAAATCAGCTGCTGCGCTCCAGGCCGTCAGGTGATCGCCAATAAAAATACCGGCTAAACCTTTCCCCACAACCACCAACGCTATCAGCGTAACGGGCGTAGGCACATGTTCAGCGGCGGCATGAATCATATCGCGCACGGGCGTTTCTTTGATGCCAATTGTGCCGCGCACACCGGCCAATGCGCCCAGCCAATGCGTCACATTGATCATGTCGGCTCCTGAAATGCCGGGAAATAAATATTTGGCGCCCCCAGAAAAACCAACCACCTCATGTGGAAAGGTCGGCCCTAAAATGAGGATGTGATCATAATCGAGAATGGCACGGTTGATTTTCACGTTGACATCGCTGCCTAAAGTTGGATGCCAACGGTCGCCAGCAATATCCTGGATTTGCGATTGCGGCAATGTGCCGATGCTGGTTAAAGTTTCGGCCGTATCCCACGCATGATTGAATAAACCGATACGGCCGTAAAGCCCCGTTCGTTCATCGCTGCGAATACCCACCAACTTGTTTAATTCTGACTCGCTCAAAGGGGGATGGGTTCCCAGCGCCACCATAAAATCAAGCTGACTGCTATCATGCAAAATCTCTACCAATGTCCTGAAGAGGAAAGGCAGTGGAATCGTGCGCGTATGATCAGGGATTAAAACCAATACCCGTTGGTTGGTGAATTGGCGTTCCAAACCGCCAACCAACGTTTGTCGTACCTGATCCTCTGTCAACAATCCGCTTGTAGAAACCGCTTGTTTAATGATCATTATTTGCTCTCTTTGTATTAGACATTCTTGAAAATAACAGTATGTTAAATATTTCAGATAGTGTCTATTGTCTCATACGCCACTAAATGCCGAAAACCCACCATCAACCGGAACAATGATGCCGGTCACAAATTGGGAAGCGGGCGACAACAACCACAGCATGGTGCCTAACAATTCTTCGGGTTTGCCAAAGCGTCCCATTGGCGTATGGTCAATAATAGTTTGCCCACGACTCGTCAGGCTGTCATCCGCATTGAGCAATAAAGCGCGATTTTGTTTGCCGATGAAAAAGCCGGGAGCCAATGCATTGACACGAATGTTGGGGTTGTATTCCTGAGCCATGTGCACAGCCAACCATTGGGTGAAGTTAGACACGCCAGCCTTTGCAGCAGCGTAGCCAACGACTCGCGTCAGGGGTGAGAATGCCGCCATGGATGAC
>CAYGMR010000420.1:0-3780 GCA_964350725.1 uncultured Ardenticatenaceae bacterium
GGCAACGGCCGTAGCGCCTTATTCAACACCTCATCAACCTTATCCACTAAGAAAAACTCCATATCCTGCCGTAAAGCTTTCGGAATATCTTGCAAATCGCTGCGATTCTTGCGCGGCAAAATGAACGTTTTGATTCCCGCACGACGGGCTGCCAACGCCTTTTCACGCACACCCCCCACCTGCAAAATCCGGCCGCGCAAGGTGATTTCCCCTGTCATGCTCACATCACGTCGTACCGCTTGCCCCGTAAAGGCCGAAACCAAGGCTGTCGTTAATGCGCTGCCAGCCGAAGGGCCGTCCTTGGGCACAGCCCCTTCTGGTAGATGAATATGGATATCCATTTTCTCGAATTGCTCGTAATCGATACCCAATTTTTCAGCTTGGCTGCGTGTATAGGTCAATGCTGCTTGCGCACTTTCTTGCATCACATCACCTAATTGACCGGTGAGTTGCAAAGCGCCTTTGCCAGGCATCAAGTTCACCTCAATAAACATGATCTCACCGCCGGTTGGGGTCCAGGCTGCACCTGTGGCGACACCAATTTCATCCTGTTCGGGCAAAATCTCGTAGCTAAAACGTGGTGATCCTAATAAATTTTCTACCTGCTGCGATGTGAGGCGTTTGGGATATTTATTTTTCTCCGCTACCATGCGGGCGACTTTGCGACACACCGTCCCGATTTCACGTTCTAGATTGCGTACACCGGCTTCACGGGTATATTGGCGAATGATTGTGCGCAAGCCTTTATCATCAATGTTGACACCTTTATCACTCAAGCCATGCTGCTCTATTTGCCGTGGCAGCAAAAATTGGCGACAAATTTCTAACTTTTCTTCCTCTAGATAACTGCTAAATTCAATCAGTTCCATGCGATCGAGAAGGGCGAGCGGAATGGTGTCTAAATAGTTAGCGGTGGTTACAAAAAGCACCCGTGACAAATCATAATCCAGACCCAAATAATGATCCGCAAAAGCACAGTTTTGTTCAGGATCGAGCACTTCTAACAAGGCTGCTGCCGGGTCGCCACGAAAATCTTGACCCAATTTGTCGATTTCATCCAGCATAAATAGGGGATTGACTGTGCCGACGCGGCGCATACCCTGGATGATGCGTCCTGGCATGGCTCCGATATAGGTGCGCCGATGACCACGAATTTCAGCCTCATCACGCACACCGCCCAGGCTCATGCGTACAAATTCGCGCCCTAATGCGTTGGCTATGGAACGGCCGAGTGATGTTTTGCCGGTGCCGGGTGGCCCTACAAAACAAAGTATTGGGCTGCGCATGGTGTCGGGGGCAATTTGTTTGACAGCGATATATTCAAGGATGCGGTCTTTGACTTTCTCTAGGCCATAATGGTCATCATCCAAAACTTTGGCTGCATGGGCGACATCGACATGATCTTGTGTCTTTTCGATCCAAGGCAAATCTAGAATCCAGTCTATGTAGGTGCGGATGATGCCCACTTCGGGTGACATCGGAGGCATCGCACTGAGCCGCTTGACTTCTTTATTGAGTCTGGCGCGTACCTCTTTGGGTAAATCTTTTTTATCTAACGTTTCGCGTAGTTCGCCAATCTCTTGTGAAAAAACATCTAATTCACCCAATTCACCTTGAATGACGCGCATTTGTTCACGTAAGAAATATTCACGCTGTGATTTATCGACTTCTTGTTGTACCTGCGAATGAATTTCATCTTCTAATTCGAGGACATTTAATTCTTTGGCCAAAACAATACTGATTCTTTGCAGCCTTTCGGCCGGGTCAATCGTTTCGAGAATGGTTTGTCGTGTCTCTAAGGGAATAAATAAGGTTGAAGCCACAAAATCAGCCAACCAACCAGGCTGATCGATATTAAGTGCGAAGGTATAAGCATCTTCGGGCACATTGCGATTGAGCATGACGAATTTTTCGAAGAGAGCTTGCACGGCGCGCACAAGTGCTTCGGTGTCAGGTTGCCAATCGACGATTTCTTCAATGACGCGTGCACGCACACGAATATATGGCTGCCATTGAGTGAAAGCAACGATTTGCACCCGACGTCTCCCCTGAGCTAATACACTGGTGGAATCATCGGGCAGGCGCAATATGCGCCCAATGGCGATTTCGGTGCCGATTTCGAAGATTTCATCCTTGGCGGGCTCGATGACATCTAAATCTTTTTGTGCGGCAACAATCAGGTTTTCGTCGGCCTGGTGGGCAGCCATTAGCGCGGCCAGAGAGCGTTCGCGGCCGATAAAGAGGGGCATGACCATTTGTGGGAATAGAACCACATCCCGCAATGGCAGGAATGGACATTCGATGAAACCATCTTTAGCTACGGTTTCTTTGTCAGGAAATATGTCATCTTCTATCCCAGGAAAAGCCCCTAGTAGATCAGGAATTTGGGCGAAGTCAAAATTTTCATTGTGCTGCATCTTGCTTTCCTCGTTTCGCAATTAGCTGATCCTTTAGATTGTCCCACTGATTGAGTAATTCGCCAATGAAGATGATTGAGCCAGCGACACAGATCAAGTCTTCTCTATCTGCTTGTTGAAAAACGGTGCTGATGGCTGTGGTTGTGTCATCAACGGCCGTTACGACAAAACCCAAGTCAGATGCAATTCTAGCGAGTTCGTCTGGTTCGGCGGCGCGCGGATGTACGGCACGCGACACGATAATTTCAGCGGCTAAGGGAAACAGCAATGTCATCATTTCGGCTATTGCTTTATAACCGGGAGTGCCAAAAATTAACCATAAGCGCCGATAGGTGAAGTTGTTTTGAATGGCTGTGGCCAATATGGCGGCGGAATCTGGGTTATGGGCTGAGTCGATGACAATTGTGGGGGTGTCGGGTGATTGTTGGATGATTTGTAAACGGCCGTCCCAGCGTACCGCAGCCAATCCTGCGCGTACCGCGTCAATGTCGATCTGTGGAAACTGTGGGCGGGCTTGCGCAATGGCGGCCAGCGCCAAGGCACTATTTTCTAATTGGTAAGTTCCCAATAATGGCAGTTCAAAGCTGCTATCTTGTGGAATAAACGCTGGCTCTGCACTTCGGGTAATTTTTAGATGTTGTTTGGGATTGGATGATTTGTCTGGATCGGATACATAACACCAATCGGTACCAATGCGTGTCATGGGTGCGTAGCGTTCTTGTGCAATTAAATGTAAACGATCGATCGCTTCTGCAGCTTGAGGTGCTGTGACAACCGGTACGCCGGGTTTGATGATGCCCCCTTTTTCATAAGCGATTTGGCTGAGTGTATCGCCAAGCAGTTCGGTATGGTCCAGGCTGAGGCGGGTAATCACGGAAACGAGCGGAGTGACGACATTGGTGGCATCCAGGCGGCCACCCATGCCAACTTCTACCACGGCAATGTCAACCTGCTTGTGTGCAAAATGCCAGAAATCAACGGCCGTAATCACTTCATACCAGGTAATCTCAGGAAATTCGGACAAGCTCGGTTTAAGCGCAGTGATTAAATCAGCAAAATCTTGTTCGGTGATACGGCCGTCGTCATCATCTGGGGTTAGAATGCGAAAGCGTTCGCGAAATTCACGCAGGTGCGGGGAAGTATATAAACCGACCCGTAAGCCAGCCGCTCGCAAGATGGAGGCACACATCATCGCTACCGATCCTTTGCCTTTTGTACCGGCAATGTGGATAGTGGGATATTTGTCTTGCGGGTTGCCAATCATCCTTAACAAACGACCCGGCCGTGTGGGGTCGATTTTGCTTTCGTGATAGTTTTCGACCGGCTTTTTTTCGTAGTTGATAAAATGAAAGAGGTAATCTAA
>CAYGMR010000420.1:3790-5349 GCA_964350725.1 uncultured Ardenticatenaceae bacterium
CTTCATAATCGTTAATATTTTCTGCCATCCTCCCGATTGTAGCTGATTCAAATAATCAAGCATATGTAAATTTCGACAAAGTGATTGCCCATTTGTTGGTTTACTGAAATGAGCCAACGTATACTTAGGGTTGATTTCAACGATTTTACTGTATGCAGAATCATCTGCTATAAAAAGGAACAGTTTACGTGGATGCAATCGTCACCCTTCATGGTGCTCTAAAAAATACGGTTTGGCTTTTTTATTTAATTATTGGCCTTTGGGGGCTTTTTCGTGCGATTCGTGGGCAAAGTGTCGCTAGCTCTTACCTCGGGGCATTGGTTGTTGCCCAAATTGTCATGATTGTGCAGATTATTTTGGGCGCGGTTTTGTTTTTTGCAGGTTACAGCGGCGCTTTGGCACGGCCGTATATGCATTATCTTTACGCTGCTTTTGGTTTAGTCTTTATTCCTTTTGTGTTTTTATATTGGCTGCGAGGCGATGATACAAACCGGGCGCAGTGGGTGTTGAGTTTCGCTACTTTATTTATGTTTGGTACGATGGTGCGTTTTGGGGCGGCATTTTAGGAGACTATCAAAAAGGCATTTTGGCCACAGATTAACGCAGATTTGCACGGATTATGCCTAAAAATATCAAAGTTCTTTTTGTGGTTTACCTAATGCGTCAAAGGCGGCACGCAGTGTATGGACATCCATGCTGAATTTGCTGGCAACGGCCGTTGCCACATCCTCCTCAATCCAATGGTCAGACCGTTGGCCGTCATGAAATGATTCAAAACGATAGGGTTGATCCGCTGAATTAAAACGAAACGGCCGTTCGCCAACAATCTTATTGACAACCACACGGTCCAAAAAATGACCGGTCGGTTCATAATCGGCCGTTGTTGCTGCACGATAAGCTGCTTCTGTGACCGGTTTGTCGATTAACGTGAATGCGTTGTGTTGTGGATGTGGCCAGCGTTCGACTTGATAGCGCTGTTCACCATCAGGCCAAACACAATAATTCATGAAACGTGTGGCACGATACATCCTGCCACGGTGACTAAGCGGAAGGGGGGCGTGTATGGGCAGTCCGGCATCTACCAACCATTTTTGACCGTCCAACAAAATGATGATCGCAGTATGACAGCCAATTGAATCGCCCATATTGTTGATAGTCAAATAGCCCTCAAACCCCACTGCCTTTAATAAGGTCAAGAAGGCATAATTACTCTCGAAACATGTGCCGCCGCCACCCAACGTCAAAGCCTCTTGCCAAAAAATAGCTGGCCAGCGTGGACATTTATTTGTATTTGTTATGCGTGCGCGGCGTGCGATGCGAAAAGCGCTTTCCCAGGGCACTTTGCGGATGTACGCGTTGATTAATTGATCCAACAGCTTGCTGTCGGGATTTGTGGGTTTAATGTCTAGATAATTGAGAACGGCCGTAACCATTTCTGGATTCAACACTGCGTACATGAAAATCCCTAAAATCTTCCTAATCCCTGATTTTTGGTAATCGCAAGATACAAAAAAACGCCAGAACAATGTGTTGCTCTGACGTTTATGCCCAGAAGAGGA
>CAYGMR010000421.1:0-5334 GCA_964350725.1 uncultured Ardenticatenaceae bacterium
TGGCCCTTGTACCGCTGAAGTGGCAGCGTTTGACCGGATCACCGACTTCCTCGTGTTGGACAACCAGGCAGACCAACCCGTGGAGTTTGACGTCATCGTCTTCGATACGGCGCCCACCGGACATACGATTCGGCTGCTAGAATTGCCTGCGGAATGGAGCCAAACAATTGAAGTGGCTAGCAATGGCAGTGGGCAAACTTGTATCGGCCCAGCCGCAGCCATCCAAAGTGCCAAACATAAATACGACAGGGCTTTGGCAATTTTGCGCGACAAAACACAAACACAATTTACCTTTGTCCTTCATCCAGAGGCGATTGCTATCCAGGAAACACGGCGCGCCATAGGCGAACTAAAAAGACTAGACATCCTCACCCACGAGTTAATCGTCAATGGCATCATTCCGTCAGAGGCAACTGATAATCCATTGTTTGCTGCCCGCGCTGAGATGCAAGCAGGCTACCTGGCTCAGATAGAGCAGGATTTACCCTATCCGGCACGCCAGATGTTCCTGCTCGATGGCGAGATCAAAGGGATTACACGGTTGCGCACGGTAGCTGGACTGCTGCATGGGGAAACCTTGCCACATTCCCTTACCCATGGGCAAGATACCATACCCGTTCCTGACTATGTACCAACCAATCCAGCCACAATTTGGTCGCGCTTGGTTCCAAATGGACAACGGCGCACCATCTTTTTTGCTGGGAAGGGGGGTGTGGGCAAAACGGTGGCCTCTTGCGTAACGGCCGTTTGGCTGGCCCAGCAGGGTTACAAAACATTATTGTTGACTACGGATCCCGCCGCGCATCTAGGCAATGTATTGGGCGAACCTGTCGGAGACAAACCCGCGCCAATGGCATCACAAGCTAATCTATGGGCGGTAAAGATTGACCCCAAGGCCGTTGCGGATGTGTACAAGAAACGGATTCTTGACGATGCTCGGGAACAAGGACGGCCAGAATCAGCTATCCAAGTGATCGCCGAGGAATTAGATTCCCCCTGCACCGAAGAAATCGCAGCGTTTGATCGATTTATTGAATTTGCTTCTGTTGGAGATTGGGATGTTGTCGTATTTGACACTGCACCTACAGGCCATACGTTGCGTATGTTGGAACTGCCAATGGATTGGAGCAAGCAGATAGATGTGAAGGTGTTTGCTTCAGTTGATACAGCAGTCGCAGACGATGTTGCCAAACAACGCTTTGCCGATGTGATCGATATGATGCGTAATCCGCAGCGCAGCACCTTTGCTTTTGTGATGTACCCTGAATCCACGCCTATCATCGAAGCGTATCGAGCCAGCCAGGAATTAAACACATTAGAGATCCCGACTGGACTGGCTGTCGCTAACTTTGTCATCCCCGAAGAACAGGCAAATACCCCATTTACCCAATCCCGGCGAGCGATGCAGGCTCATTATCTAGCAGAAATTCAAGATCGATTTGACACGCCTCTGTTGACTATCCCGCTCCTTTCACAGGAGATACAAGGATTAACATTGCTAACGGAGTTAGGCCAACAGATTTATGGGGAACCTGTTATTGCGTAGGAGTTCTCACTCGTATCAATTACCTGCTGTTGATGTTCTAACATCAGCAGCAGGTTTTATCCGAAATGAATAGAAAAAAGTAGATTTGTATTGTGTGTCATCACGTTGGCCACCATTCGCGCCGCAAGCGCTGCCAACTTAAGGGCGTGACTGACAATAAAGTATCTGCACGGAAGGAACGAGCCGCTAGCGCTACACATAGATAAGCTGTTACGCTGAGGCCAGCTAATGAAACCAGCAGTTGCCACAGAGGCAGTGGCCCGGCGGCAAGCCGGGTCATCATCGTGATGGGTGCTGTGAACGGGAACAGGCTAAGAGCGACAGCCAGCGCCCCGTTGGGGTTTTGAGTGAGCGCACTGTTCAGCCATAAGGGGACCAACAGGGGCAGTATTACCACAAATGTAAACTGACCGGCCTCGCGAGCACTGGGAGCCAGTGCGCCAATCATGCCCATCAGCGCCCCATACAGGAAGTATCCGGCCAGAAAAAAGAGCAGCGCCCACAGCAGGAAGTTAGGTGGGAACTCTATGCTGCCAGCCAGCGCCGAAATATCTACTGGCCCACTGAATACCAACATACCGCCGCCCAACCAGATAGCCATTTGCACCAGTGTCACCAATCCTAAACCGAGTACCTTACCCAGCATCAACTGGCGCGGTTCCAGGCTGACCAACAGCACTTCCATCGTGCGATTCTCCTTTTCCCTTGAAACACTGCGCAGCATATAGCCGCTGCCAGAAACCAGTAGGAAAAAGAAGATGAACATTGTGAAGAAAGGCATTAAGGCAACCAAGGGGCTGCTCGTTTCGACGGCCGTTACCGGATTCAGCGCTTCGCTGTGCATTCGTGCCGTCGGATTCAGAATGGTTTGAGCTGTGGCCGTGTCGCCAACGAGGTTGTATGCCAGCAGGTATTCAAAGAGGTCCCCTTGCTGGTTGTCTAGGAGGTTGAATGTTGAATCGACAAGTACCGGATCTGACTGGGGGAAATCGGCGGGTATTAGCAGGTAAAGGTCGATTTCACCCGCTCCCAGGGCGGACTGGGCGGTCTCTGTGTCAGCGTAAGCCTGGAAATGGTCGGTAGGCAGTTCTGGCGGCAAGCTGGTGATGATGCCTGCTTGATCGACGTAGCCTACTTGGGGAAAATTAACGGCCGTTTCTACCCCCAACAGCCCATCATCCACCTCTGCCATGCTATTTTGCACAAAAATCTGTGTGCCCAGGTTGATTGCCAGGATGAACGCGGGAAAGACAAACGTCATAATCCAAAAGGAACGGGTGGTCAGTTTGGTGCGTATTTCATTTTCGATAACGATCCATACGTTACGCATGAGAACCTCCTTGAATGGCGGCCAGCATCCGGCGCAAACTCAGCCGTTGACCGTAGCGCAGCATTCCTACACGGAAGATACGCGCTGCCGCCCACATGGTGAAAACGGCCGTTCCTACCAATAGCAGCCAGCTCACCACCAACTGCCACAGAGGAATATTGCCCAATCCCCAGCGCAGCGCTACCGTCAAAAACGATGTCGTCGGAAACAAAGTCAAAAACAGTGCCAGCGGCCCATTCGGATTGGTTAACAGAACGGTCATAAAAAAGAGTGGGGATATAAAAAGTAAGTTGAGCAGGCCAGCAATTTGCTGCCCCTGTTGCACTTCTGTTACTGCGCCGCCAATGGCAGTCATCACCCCGGCAATGAGGGCGAAGGCGGGCAAGAAGAAAGCCAGCACCAACAGCAGGTAGTCCCAAGGAATGATCGCCTGCTGCAGCGGCGGCAAAAACTGTGCCCCCACCATAACCACGACCACCATCGACACAACCCAGATAGCGATCTGCGTCAGACTGACAGCGAACAAGCCCAGCCCTTTGCCGCCAATTAACGCTTCCGGTGACATGCTAGTCACCATGATTTCGATGGTGCGGTTTTCTTTTTCGCTGGCGACCCCTTCCAACAAATAGCCTGTGGTTCCCATGACGGCGAAGAAGAAAAAGAAGGCGGCCACAAAGGGGATGATCAGGTTGATCCACGTGTTGCGGCTGAATTCACGGCTGCCGTCTGCTGACCGAATGGTGATCGGGAGGCCGTCTTGCAGTGCCTGCTGCGCTGTGGGTGACAGGTCATGGGTTAGGTTGGCCCGTACGAAAGCGTCGAACTCATCGATGATTGGGTTGTCAGGAAACTCGGTCTCGTAAAAAAATTGGAGTGGGCTGTCACCAGACGGGTAGGCAGCGGGCACGACAAAGAACCCTTGAATCTCGCCGTCTGCCAGGGCTTGCCGGGCATCTGTTTCGCTGGCAAATTCGAGGATGGGCAACTTGTTTTCGGGCGGGGAAACGGCCGTTGTCAATACGCCAGCCTCATCAATGTAACCCAGCGGCAAATCGCTGAGATTGTTCAGTTCCAGCGCAATAGTGATGCCCATGATGAAGATAATCAATAAGGGCATACCCAAAGCCATGAACAAAAAGCTGCGCTTGCGTACCATCAGGGCATATTCATGTTGGGCCATCAAGAGTAAGTTACGCATAGCTGACCTCCTGCGAAATACCATTGTGGTGGGGAACGGCCGTTTGTCCATTCTTAACCACCGACACGAAAATATCTTCCAGCGAAGGTTCGGCCAGTTCAAAATGTTCGATCTTGACGCCCGCACGGGTCACGAGCGTTTGCAGCACCCTTTGCGGATCGGCGCCTTCACTCAGCACCAACTGCCAGCTTCCATTGTGTCGCCGCGCCTCCAGCACGCCGGGGAGTTCGCCAAAATCGCCCTGTCCGTCCAGAGTGATAGCGTTACCGGCAAAGTTGCGCTTCAACTGTTCAACTGACCCGTACAATACGCTTTGCCCCTGGTTAATGAGCACGATGCGGTTGCATAATGCTTCTGCTTGATGCATTTGGTGCGTAGACATGATGATGCTTTTTCCAGCCTGGCGTTGGGCTTCAAATATATCTTTGACCAACCGTGTATTAACTGGGTCTAGGCCGGAAAATGGTTCATCAATTACCACCAAGTCTGGTTCATGGATGAGCGTGGCGATGATTTGTGCTTTTTGCTGCATTCCCTTGCTCAACTCCTGAACCTTCTTATCACGATGGTCGTAGAGGTCTAACCGTTTGAGCCAGTCGGTTAAGCGTGTTTGTGCTGTTTGTTTGTCCAACCCTTTGAGCCGAGCCATGAAGAGCAGCGTTTCGTTCAGCTTCTGATCCTTATACAGGCCACGTTCTTCTGGCAGGTAGCCAATGCGTTGTTTTTTGACGGTATCCAAGTCGCCCCCAAAAAGAGTAACCTCGCCGCTGTCTGGCTTGAAAATATCCATCATCATGCGGATGGTGGTGGTTTTGCCCGCGCCATTAGGGCCGAGCAGCCCGAAAATTTCGCCAGGCTCCACCACAAAGGATACATCCTGCACCGCCTGCACGGCGCCAAAACTTTTGCGTACAGATGATACGTTGACAGTTGCCATTGGTTTATTTCTCCTCGTGAATTTTGAAGATCAATTTAATATGGTATATACGATAACAAGAAGGCTTTCTGGTCACATCTGCTAACTGGTTAGTCTTAAATTGGACCAGGTTTCTAGGTATAATCCTGGTCAGTTGACTAGGTTAAAAGTGCCTTTTCGGCAGCAATCAACAGCAATCCGGTCGCAGCGGCTGCTGCACCTACCACCGCAAAGCCAGGCACTTGCTCCAAGAACAACCGTAATTCAGAACGAACCTGCGCTTGATTATTGGCCAATAAGAAACGCATCTTTTTCTTTTTTATGGTGGTGGGCGAGTGGTGCCG
>CAYGMR010000422.1:0-5289 GCA_964350725.1 uncultured Ardenticatenaceae bacterium
ACATCTGTGCCGGTGTCTTTGAGAATTTGGGTAATATTGTCGGTGGAGCCGGGGTCTTTTTCGACCACTTGGCTGACGTATTTGCCGATGCCATCATGGGTCATGCCACGATGAACAGGTACATTTTTGTAGGGTACATCGGTGAATTTAATGGTGTTATTGGGTGGCGCTAAAATCGCCTCGCTAAGGTCTTTACCAACTTTACCTTTGACAACGTCAAACGCAGCTGAAAATTCAATATCGCGCACATGATAGCCACCTACTGTGGCATGCATGAGGCCAGGAATTTCAGCGTCATCAGGGGCATCCTTGTAATATTCAACGCCTTGTACGAGTGCATTGGCGCAATTGCCGATACCAATGAGGGCGACGCGCACTTTTTTTCTTTGTTCAGACATAACTTTAAATCTCCTGGATTCAATAGATTCAGATTTTTGATCTACTGAGATCATTAATATTTTTAGAAATAGGGCTAGATTGACGCCAAATTGGAAAATAGATCGCGCATGGGGATTGCAAGTGAATTCCGGATTCCTTTTTTATCGCCTGGAAGGGAGGGTTAGGTGATGAAAAGATGGAGGCTGCGTGGTGCTTTTTCTTGATTGGTCAGGTAGCTTTATTCTTGTTGATTTTTTGTTTTAATAAACAACTATGCATTATACCCGTTTTATCATAGATTGACCGAGTGGACTTTGGTATTTTAACGATAATTCTTATAAAACGGCCGTTTCTTGCATAGTCCAGATATTACAACACGCTTTCTTTGATAAAGTTTTCACTTAATTCAAATATGTTCGCCTTTTTGGGTTCAGAATGATGATTTCGGTAACTGCCGTTTCTGCATTACAAAGCATCGACGCTTAAAAATCCCAGCCCCACTTTGGTATTGGCAGGCATATCAGTCGATCTAAAGCAGCTAACAACTCTGGCAAACCAGCTAAGTCATCGGGAATGGCTAAACTGGAGGTCGACAGCGCACCCATCCACAAACGGCTAAACACCCCCACAGACGTGGTCAAGATCGGCAGCGCGATATCCTGGCCAGGTTTTGCTTCACTAAAATCGACCGCAATACGATCCTACATGTTACCTTTGTCCGGGTAACGGCCGTGCCGTTGGCAAAACCAATCCTGAATATGACAGCACCCTTGTCCTCACTAATAACTTCGCCGTGGCGTGGTGGACGTATGGGCAGACCACTCTGCTGAACTGGCCTAAATTTAGCCTTTAAAAGAAAAAATCCTGGCTCCTTCATATTTGAATGGAACCAGGATTTTTTGCTTTTTGTTCGACTATTTTTTGCAGCCCTTAGACGCAATAGAATTTTAATTTCCGCCAGGCTGCATTAATTTAATTTATACGACTATACTGCAGCAGGGCTTGCCCACCAGCATCGCGTAGAATTAGCTGGCTGCCAGACAACGAGAAGTTGGTGGCCGATTGTAATGCCAACAAATAAACCCTTTCTTGTTCGGTTATATCTGCATCGCATGCTTTCTGGGTTTGGGTCAAAGGACCAATCGTGATCGCATTCCCTGATACGGTGTAGGGTCCGCTATACGAGTTACACCCCGAGTTTCCAGATACCTGATTGCCAACAAACGAAAGCGTGATATTTGAATTTGGCAATGGTGCTTGCGAATACATCGCGGTGAGTGCCCAATTGGTGTTGGGCAGCGGGTTGGTTGTATTCACATTGATGGTGATTTGCTGTAGTTCCACAACGCCATCTGTGCGCAAAACGCGCAATTCGTAGGTGGTCGTGAATGTGGGGCAAACCTGTTGGCTGCCTTGCCCGGTTACGGGGTATTGTTGATAATTTTCACCCTGCGGATAGACCCAAACAGCCTGGATATTTTCCACGCTCCAATTTAAGTTTGTACATTGACCAGAGTTGAGGTTTGTACTATCTGCCCAGAAATTAATTTGAGCGGAAGGCGGTGGGGTTGCTGTCGGAACGGCCGTCGGCTGTACAGGGGGCGGCGGTGCTTGAATCACAGGCAGATCAACCGGGCTTGTTATTTCGATATAGGCGGCCGAAACCCAGCCCAGTCCATTCGGGGCGGTGGGTACATCAGCTGCATACCATTCATTGTCTGCACTGCGGCCAACAACTTCACCTTCGGTACCAAAGGGAGCAACACCTAAGATTGGGTAGGCTGTGCCAGGACCAGTACGTACATTCACACCTGTCGGTGCGATGACACGGCCGTTTGTTTCACCTTCGGCTGGTGGTGGCACTTCGATGGGTGGTACATTTGGCGGGATGATGTCAACCGGGCCGAGGCTGATGAAGAATAAGGAGCCTGCACCATGTGGCTTAACCAGTTCTAAGATATCACCGCCGGGGCGAACCTCGTAATTTTGGGCAGTGGCAAGTGTGCCGAGTAATTCGTTGGCCAGTGATTCAGGGCCACATTCAGCTAAAGTTGATGCGCCCAAATCGACAGCTACCGAGCCACTCACGCCACCCGTAACGTCATATTGACCAAAACCTGTGTTGCAATCTGCTTGATAGAGTAAGGTGCCATCGCCGTTAAAGATTAAGGCATAATTGATTGTATTTTCGATTGGTTCGATGTTGCCATTGGCATCCGAACGGCCTTCCAACTCCCACAATTGATGCTCGATACCTGAAGCAGGCATACCAGCAATTTGCAAGGAGGCAACCAGAGCATCCAAGGTGGTCAGATCAGGTTCCCAATCTGAAGCTGGCAAGGTGTTGAGATATTGGGTTTGAGCCAGAATATCTGCTTGCGGATTAGCATTAAAAGCATCATTTTGTTCTTGGGTTAAATCAGCCGAAGTTGCTGGTAATTGAGCCGTGCTAACGGGATAGAAAAATGTGACTAAATATTCACCATCGTTGGTGAAACCTTGATAGATGTATTGCAGTCCTTGGTTGGTTACTGGGTTGGCATCTTGCATGAAACGGCCGACAAAACGATAACCGTTCTTTGAGGCACTGGCTTCATCCGTTGTTACCGTGCTTACTTGAACGGATACATCATTGACACCACTTACCTCTTCATAAGGTAGTACAGGCATACCTGACAACGGTGGTGGATAGGGCAAGCTGACAGAATAATTGAAAATGCTGTCGACGCTTTTGACAATTGATTCGTTGCCAGCCGCTGTCCACATTTCTTCATATGCTTTTACCGGAATAATGTACATGACTGGATCGCCAGGCTGTTTGTCGGCGGGGTCAGTGACGCCAAAATTGATTTGGATATGTTCTGGCAGCCCCATTGGCCCTGGCGGTTGACTTTGGTCGTAGGGTGTTTCCGCGACCACGTTGGCTTGCCAGGAATAGGGTAAACCTTGGGTGTCGAGGGAGATCATGTTGGGGTTAATGTTCAAAGCACTGCTGCTCTCATCGCTGTCACCAGCAGTAAAGCCCATGCGTGTTGAACTGTCAGCATTGAGGAGGTACAACAAACCGCCTTCTATTTCTGCGAAACTGGCTTCTGTTAATAGAGCCAGGTATTGTTGATCAAGCGATTCTTCACCACAAAAAGCCATGGTTGAGGCGCCCATCATAATAGAGATGTTGCCGTTTTCTAGCGTGTAACTGCCAGTTACATTGTTACAATCGGCTAAGATGGCAGCAGTTCCATCTTCATTGAAGGCAATTGTATAGCTTGCAGGTGTGGGAACAACTGAGATACCGGCTGGGTTGGTCTCCACTAAATCTGTCCATTGCCAGGTGGTGCCGATGATGTCGGCGCTTGTGGCAGGTACGGCGGCGGTTTCAGAAACGGCCGCTTCTTCTGATTCTGGCGCAGTGATTACCTCACCTTCGGCCGTTTCTGTTGTCTCGTCATCAATTGGCGCGACTTCGCCTGGTGCTCCTTCTACGGGCTGTTCGCCCGTTGGAGCCTCTGTTGCTTCAGATGTGGTTGTTGATCCTGAATCGCCACAAGCGACTAATGCCAGAACAAGCACACCAAACAAGATGAGCATAACGGTCTTCTTCATTTTTTCTCCTTTTTGGAAATACGGTAACTATACAAACCCTGGAGGGTGTGTCTCGGCAAAGCAAAATGCGCTATATTTAACCCTTCGGGCTTGCCCGTTAATAACTTTTGAGTTTAGTTTACGGTTCACCCTCAAGATTTATCGATACACTTGTATAATTATACAAAATAGATTTAAGCTCAAAGTATGCCGTTGATTATCTACTCTGTAAAGTTTCTGCTGTATAAATTTGTGATTTTCTCATGAGTAAACGCCTAATGGTGTGAATAGGTTCCCAAGATTGTTTACATGCTGCGTAAAATAAATCCAATACCAACTGCGAGCATAAGTCCGGCGACTAGTTCAAATAGGTAAACTGGCCTGTGGTTTTTATCGAACAATTTGGTTTTTTCAAGGAAGAGGCGGGGTAAGGCTGCGAGAGGAATGAGGATGTATTGGCCGCTAATCACGAAGGTCGCAATTAATATGCGTTCGATGATACCAAAATATTTGGAACGGCCGTCTAGAAATATGGGCGCAGTTCCCTCCAAAAATGCATAGCCACTATATTTGAGTAACACCCAGGTTGGCATCGTTAAAAAAGCATAGCCCAGTAGGAAGATGAGCGCTGTTTCTTGTTCTACAATATTGGCGAATTCGGTTGTCCAATCAATTGGGTGTAAGAAGCCACCTGCAAATAATGCAATGGTGATCACGATAAAATGGAATGCCTGATCGAGGAGTAAGCGGATTAATGGAGGAACGGGGAAGTTGATATAAAATTGTGTTGCGTCAATTAGGATATGCGCGCCGCTGATAAAAAGGACACCGCGCCACCAAGTGAAATCAAAAAATAGAGAAAAGAACCAGGTTGTTAACAAAATGATTAAACCGTGGACAAGAACACCTTTTAGTTCACGACTTTTCCACTGGGCTAAATTATCGGATTGAAGAATAAAATCTCCAACCAAATGTGCTAAGTACATTGCAATGACCATGTTTGATGTCCTCGTTGTGTGCGTTACTGATTTAGATTCATTGTGGAATACGTAAAATCTGCCCACAGGTTAGATGTTTTTGAAGGCATTTGCTGTGAAATAGGTAACAATTAACCGGGATTTCACATTTTGATAGCAATGTGATATGGGCGTGTTTCGCATAATTGTAATTTTCAGCTACAGATTAGCACAAATTAACACAGATTATGAATCAAATTCGGGCTAATTCGTGGCGAAAAGCAAGCCTGCATAAGGGCGATTAAGTTAAAACAAAATTAACTATTCAGGGGTACAAACGAGATTTGTCAAATTTTGTCTGGTAACGATGCAA
>CAYGMR010000423.1:0-2386 GCA_964350725.1 uncultured Ardenticatenaceae bacterium
AGATGAACAAGATGAGACAACGGCCGTTCTTGAAAAAATTGTCTCTTGCTGGGTAGACCAACGCAAAATCCGCATTCGCTATCAAGGGTTAAAATCTCAAAAACCGACCATACATCTGATCAGCCCTTATTTGTTGGAACCTTCTTTATGGAATGAAGGCATCTATCTGGTGGGCTACAGCGAGACAATGAACAAAATCATCCCATTTAAGTTGAATCGCATTTTGAAGGCCGACGATACGTCCCAGCCAATTATCTTTCCCCAATCGTTCAATGAATCTGATTTTTTGAACAATGTATGGAGCATCTGGGATGGGGATGGGGAAGTGGTGACGGTAAAGTTACGGTTTCGGGGGGAAACGGCCGTTAAGCGGGTGCAAGAAAGTATCTGGCATCCCAACCAATCGGAACCAGAATTATTGGAAAATGGCGATCTCATCTGGTCAACCCAGGTCGCTGAATGGCGGGAGATGTTGCCCTGGGTGAGGAGTTGGGGATCACAAGTCGAGGTCATAGAACCAAAAAATTTGCGCCGCGAAATTGAGCGCGACGTGCTGCGGCAAGCTGAAATTTACCAAATGCCTACTCAAATCGTATTAGCTCAGGAAGATGACGATGATTACGATGATCAGTGGGCGAAAACATTGTTTAGGAAATGAGCATGGAACTGTACAATTATCAAAAACAGATCGCAAAATTATTGCGGCAAGGCAAAAACATCATTTTGCAGGCGCCAACTGGTACGGGAAAAACTTTTGCTTCGCTCTGGCCATTTTTACAAAATTGGGCGGCAGAAACTGACAAATTGCCGCGAAAATGCATCTATGCTGTGCCGATGCGCGTATTGGCTAATCAATTTAATGCTGAATATAATAAAATCGTCTACGAAGAAATGTTGCTTGCATCTCCGCCAACTATCAAACGGCAAACAGGTGAATACAAAGAAGACCCTGAATTTCGTGAGGATATGACATTTGCGACGATTGACCAGGTGTTGAGCAGTTGGCTAATGTCGCCTTACAGCCTTTCCCGACGATTTGGCAATATGAATGCGGGTGCATTTGTAGGCAGCTATTTGATTTTTGATGAATTTCATCTTTTTGAGCCTGATTCGACATTGCCAACAACGTTGCAAATGCTCAAGACGTTAAATGGTGTCAGCCCTTTCATTTTGATGACGGCAACTTTCTCGAAAGATATGTTGGAAAAATTGGCCGGATATCTCAATGCCGAATCATTCTTGTTAACCGAGGAGATGTTGCAAGAAATTCCGGCTCAAGAAAAAGATCGGCGGTTTTACACAACTGAATCACCATTGACTTTTAAGAATGAAGAGAAACGGATATCTGCCAATGAAACGGCCGTTGCCCACATCCTGCAAACTCATGTAAACCAAACCATAACCAAACCGCGTACGCTTGTTGTCTGTAACCAGGTAGAACGCGCGCAAGCCATTTACACCGCCTTGTGCGATCAAAAACCTGAAAATGTAACTGTGCGCCTGCTGCACAGCCGGTTTTTGAAATCTGATCGGCAAGCTATTGAAGAATTTATTCGGCGCGAATTTAACAAAGACAAACGGCTACACACTGTCAACAGCCTGATTTTGGTAGCCACGCAGGTAGTTGAAGTGGGTCTGGATATGAGCTGCGCAACGCTACATACAGAACTCGCTCCCGCAGCTTCAATATTACAACGTGCCGGACGTTGTGCACGTTATGCCAGCGAATCAGGACATGTGTATGTTTACCCGGTAGACGAGAAAGGATATGCACCTTATCATGGCAAATATGCCAAACAGCAATGTGATCTAGCCTGGGAATGGCTAGAAACGAACCAGGATCGCCATCTCACTTTCGCTGATGAACAGGCGCTAATCAACTTTGCCCACAGTGATAGTGACAATATGGTGCTAAAAGGTGTGTTTGAGACAGAGTTTGAATGGATATCACAAATTCATAAAGCATGGCGCGGAGAGAAAAATCGGGGCGAAACGGCACGCTTAATTCGTAATATTCAATCAGTTTCAGTTGTGGTGCATCCTGATCCCGATCAATTGACGGCCGCACCGTTTAAGGCCGATAGTTTTTCGCTGCATCCCGGCACGCTGCAAGGTAAATTTAAGCAATGGCAGGAAAAAAACGCAGCACTTAACCCTGATTTTGAGGAAGGCCATCTTGAGTGGTTGGCTTGTAAATTGATTGAAGATATGGATGAAGAAGATGTGCAGGGCAACCGTCCTATTCGCTATGGGTTTAAGCAGGTCAATTCTGAACATGATTTAACCGCGCCATTAATCGCCCTCAATCCTGCCTTGGTTGGCTATTCGCCTGAATTGGGTCTGACGCTTTATCCGGGTGAGGCGTACCAATGTGCAGTGCCAGAAA
>CAYGMR010000423.1:2396-4845 GCA_964350725.1 uncultured Ardenticatenaceae bacterium
GTCTTACAGTTACAAATTGGAAAGCTATTACCGGCATATCGAACTGGTACACCAAGCATTTGTCAATGAGTCGCTGACCATATTCAGCGCAGCCGCACAACGATTGGAAAAAGCATATGGCTGGCAGCCAGGCATCATCACGGAAATGGCTCATCTGGTTATGGGCGTGCATGACGTGGGTAAATTGAATCAAGGTTGGCAAGATTGGGCACACCAATATCAAGCAGCAATTGGTGCGGGGGTCAAAGACCCTAATTTCGCCGCCGCCCATACAGATTCCGATCCGGAGAATCTCAAACATCAGGAGGCGAACAGAAAATTGCGTGGGAAACGGCCGTCACATGCTGTCGAAAGCGCGTTAGCTTCACTGCCAATTCTACAAGCGCTTATTGTCCATGATCAGGAAAGCTACAATCCTTTGCTGCGGGCGGCGTTTACGGCCGTTGCCCGCCACCATGCCCCCTTTTCGTCACAGCCGGGAAGTTATCAACTCATCGACACCTTCCAACAAGAAATTGAAGCAACATTACAGTTACTGCCCAGACAAATCCAAATAGCATGTCAAGACATAGAAGCGCAGGATACAACCAATGTCAAACAGCTATCACCTAACTTCATCGAACGCTACTTTCTAATCAAGCCACAAAACGAGAAAGATGTTTGCTGTTACATGCTGCTTGTTCGCGCCTTGCGCACAGCCGACCAAAAAGGCACCAGCATGGGAAGCAAATAGTGAGGATGTCAATGAAAGATCATTTTTTTGTAGATAAAACGACAGGAACATTCGCCGACGAACTGCTGGCTGCCGGGTTTATTCGCTTGCTTGAGCAACTATTTCACCAACAAGGGCAACTTGAGCCAGAAATTATACAAACTGATTGCGGCAGTTATTATGAGGTTAAAACCACACCGGGGCTTGATTTAGCCCAAGTTAAGGCAGAAACGAACCCCTTCGTTTTAGCACCAATCATTCGTACTGTTAAAAATGCTAAAAAGCTGCCTGATTTGCCTGATAATCCGATCTACGTCATCGATTATGACAAAGAACGCGATCAACGCGGCGCATTTCTGACCGCATTTAAGGATTTAGAGAAGAGTGCTAAACGTGCTTACATTACCGGCGATGATGACAATTTCCCCTTTGAAGCCATGCCCCTTACCCCGCATGAACATTGGGACATTTTCCGCCTGCTCAATCCTGCAGCGCTTATCGGTTACAACAGTTTAATGACACAATGGCTTGAAGTTAGTGAAGCCGAACACATTGGCGAGGTCTGTTTTCTACTGTGTGAACTTTTTAGCCAATCCCCTAATGATTTAGCCGCCATTGTGCAAAATAGTTGGAAGCCCTTAACAAAACTTTATAAGTGGAAGAGTGATGCCACAGCTAGCCAATTTTTCAACCCGTCTCAGGGTAAAGGGATCAATAAACCTTTACCAAACGGTGTAGGATTAGGCAATCTAAAGGAGTTTTGGCTGCTGGAGTTGCTCAAAGCCATCGGTTTCTATCAAATCGCTTTCACCCGCCAACTAAAAGGGGTTAAAGATCGCAAAACGTATGTTCCTGCCGTTGGACGGGCTGACTTGACGATGCAGCGGGATATACAAACACAATTCAGGAAGAAGATGCGTTTTGCGGAAACGGCCGTTAAGTCTGACATTCTGACGGTCATCCGTTATGTTACGGCATTCATCGAACGGGTCGAAGCCGCTCAACGTGAAACTGCTAGTGAAACTGAGCGCAAACTGTTGGCATTGGTGGGAGTGGTGCAACGGCCGTCATATTTCATGCGTGGCTTCCATACCGTCTTCTACAAAGATTTAGGCAACGCGGTTACCACAATGAACATTTCCTTCCTCAATTTACCGGGCTGGATTGAAATTCGTCAACCAGAGGATGTTTACCAATTTCAGGATATTTTGGAAGAGCAGGAATCGATCATTCGCCAATTTTCCGAAAACAAAGGCGAGGAGATCGACCTGCTACAAAAGTTCCGCGATTTTATTGTTGCCGACAATCTAGAGCCATTTTTTGAATTTACAACTGCTTACAGCAGTTATCTCATTAGCCAGGGAGAAAAGAGAGGTGGCTTTCCGCCACGAAGATTTAATATTCACAATCTAAGGAGATTAATTATGAGCAATGACCCACAATTAAGTCCCATTTTAGAATCGAAAGGTTTTCGCAACATCGCTTATGCCGTCCGACAAAGCACAGTAACCGCCCAATATCGTAAAAAAGAAGGCGATCGCCGTTATGACGTGCGTTATGGATTAGGGCGTGATCTGGTGCGCCAATCCCAATATCCGACCGACTTTATCGCCGCTTTGAGCGACTTTTTGCACAAATACAACGCTGAAAATGCGCAAGTGATGGAAACTCGACCGGGACCTTATCGTCGCAGTATTCAAACGAGTGATATTGAAGCTATTACCCATTTGATTGATG
>CAYGMR010000423.1:4855-5281 GCA_964350725.1 uncultured Ardenticatenaceae bacterium
GCATGGCTCTGATGTTATTGCAAAATTACTTGTGGCTTTTGGCTATGCCCGTGTGCCACACCAAGAAGCGCCTAATAAGGAGGAAAACAACGAAAATGAAACGGACATCAGTTGATTCTAGCAATTTAGCTTCGGTTGGTTACGATCCCAAAAGTCAGATTTTGGAAATTGAGTTCAACACTGGGCGTGTGTAACAATATCTTGACGTGCCCCAGGTAGAATATGATGGCCTAAGGAATGCAGATTCACACGGCCGTTATTTTTGATGGAAACATTCGTAACAGTTATCGTTACACAAGAATTCATTAGGAGGATTATCGTGTCAATTTATTCTTTATCTCTATCCGCTGAACTGGTTCTGGATATGCACTCGCTGAATAATGAAGGTGGTGAAGGCAATCAGATTCAAACTCGAATGGTCAATAT
>CAYGMR010000424.1:0-3032 GCA_964350725.1 uncultured Ardenticatenaceae bacterium
ACGCTGCGGCGCACCGTTCGACTGAGCTCACGCCGAAGCCACGAATGTGTGAAAACCGTAGCTCGAACATCCTTGTTCGGGCATCGAACAGGGATGTTCGAGTTACGCAGGAGAAAGCGATGAACACAGAACTTAAAGAAAGATTGAATACAAAAATCGAAACAGGCACATTTGAAGTCAGTGATATTCCTGCATTTCTCGATCTGTTTTGTCAATTGGGCAATGAAGTAGAAGATTTGCAGGACGAAGTTGAGGATTGGAACCGACGTTTGATGTTTGTGTTAGATGGACTTGGGACTTATATGGTAACTATACAAGATGGCCAATTTAACCTGATTGATAGTGCAGTTGATGATGCGCAGTTTGTCCTCAAAATGGCGGCTGCAGATGCAGCCCAGATTTTTGCTGGAAATAAAGATGCCGCCACTGCGTATATGAATGGCGACTTAATTATCGAAGGTGAGCTGCCTGATGCCATAAAAGTCCAGACTTTAATTGAAATGGTCATCGATGAGATTGAATATTAGGCGCTTATGCGCCAACATCGACAAATTTTTGTCGATAAAATGTGGTAGATAAGTTTTTATCAACACGGACGGAAAGGAATTTAAGACATTTTTTATTGGCATTCCTTTCTGTCCGTGTTTATATCTTTTTGCCAAGCAGCGTCTTGGGGAAAATGTAGTCCCTTTGCAATGAAATTCTTATGCAATGAACAGGAAAAATATCAAAGTTTGTGCAGATTGCGCAGATTGAAAATGGAAATTTGCGTAATCTTTGACCACCTTTTTGACTTTGGCTTGTTCAGATTTGGGGGTGTTGCTCTTGATTAGCAAGGTGATAGGAGTTTTTTAGGAGGAAATGATGCAGAAACCCATAACGGCCGTTTTATTCGGTGCCGGTTTGCGCGGCGCGGAAGCGTATGGACCTTATGCCTTAAACCATCCAGATGCATTGAAATTTGTAGCGGTGGCTGAACCCGATGTTGTGCGGCGCACCCGGTTTGCTGCCGCCCATGACATTCCCCCCGAACGCCAATTTGCTTCGTGGGAAGATGTAATTGCTGTGCCCAAGATGGCTGATGTTGTTTTCAACTGCACAATGGACCAGATGCATTATGCGTCTGGCATGGCAGCTCTGGCGGCAGGGTATGATATGCTCTTGGAGAAGCCAATGACCAATACATTGGCTGAGACTGTGGAACTGGTACAGAGTGCAGAAAGAAACGGCCTTTTCCTACAAATTTGCAATGTATTACGCTACACACCCTTTTTCAAAACCCTACACGACATTTTGCAGTCGCGGGAATTGGGTGATATTGTCAGTGTTGAACATCGCGAGAATGTCGCCTATTGGCATATGGCCCACAGTTTTGTGCGTGGCAATTGGCGCAATGAAGCGTTAGCCAGCCCCATGATCTTGCAAAAATGTTGTCATGATCTCGACATCTTGAATTGGAATTTGGGTGTGAGTCAGACGACAGTAAAACGGCTGCAATCTTTTGGTTCATTGCGTCATTTTCGACCTGAAAATGCACCACCTGGCGCCACACAGCGCTGTACCGATGGCTGTCCGGCCGCCGACGAATGTGCGTTTGATGCGCGCCGTTTGTATTTGAATATGGACAATTCGGGCTGGCCGGTGAATGCGATTACGACCGATTTGAGTATGGAAGGTAGGTTGGATGCGTTGAAGAGTGGGAGATACGGCCGTTGTGTTTACCACAGCGACAATAATGTCGTTGATAACCAAACCGTCAACATGCAATTTAGCGATGGCACCACCGTTGTCCTCATCATGCAAGGCCATTCGCACCTTGAAGGTCGCACAATGCGCTACGATGGCACAAAAGCAACTTTGCGCGGCACATTCAATAGCAGCAGCAGTAAAATTGAGATTCACAATCACCTAACGAACACGCGGCGGCGCGTGAAGATTCCGGCGGCTGATAGCAGTGGGCATGGTGGTGGCGATACGGGCATTGTTGCCGACTTTATCGCTGCGCTGCATGGTGAAGCCACAGCCCTCACTAATGCACGTGCTTCACTTGAAAGCCATCTCATGGCCGTCGCTGCAGAAGAATCACGCCATCACAATCGTGTCATTGATATGGACGCTTTTCGAGATAGCGTGGCACCTCACATTTAACAAAACCACAGACTCTCTACTGAGTGTAAAAGGAAAATCTCTGTGTTCTCTGTGAACTCTGTGGTGAATAATTGGAGAAAGATATGTCCAAGATCGCTTTTATTGGTGCTGGCAGTACCGTTTTCGCCCAGAATCTAATCGGCGATATTCTTAGTTTTCCTGAATTATCTGACGCTACAATCAGCTTGTTTGATATTGATGCTGAACGCTTGGCCACGACTGAAATCGTTGCTCATAAAATCGCCGAGCGTTTAGAAATCAGTCCAACGATTGAAGCAACATTGGAAAGACGTTCTGCGCTGGATGGGGCTGATTACGCCATCTCAATGTATCAGATTGCTGGCTACAAACCAGGAACAGTCACCGATTTTGAAATCCCCAAAAAATATGGTCTGCGTCAAACGATTGCTGATACATTAGGCATTGGTGGCATCATGCGTGGCTTACGCACGATTCCGGTTATGTTGGATATTGCGCGTGATATGGAAGAATTGTGCCCAGACGTAACCCACTTGAATTATGTAAACCCAATGGCGATGCTCTGTTGGGCAGCCGACCGCGCATCAACAATCAACACCGTCGGTTTGTGCCATAGTGTTCAGGGTACGGCACTAGAATTAGCCTTAGATATCAAGGTTCCGCCCAACGAAATCAACTATTTATGTGCCGGCATCAATCACATGGCTTTTTACCTTAAATTTGAACGCGATGGCACAGACCTGTATCCCTTAATTCGACAGGTGATTCAAGAAGATCGGGTGCCAGAGCATAATCAGGTGCGATACGACATGTTGGAGCGTTTGGGTTATTTTGTCACCGAATCGAGCGAACATTTTAGTGAATACGTACCCTGGTTTATCAAGCGGGACCGTCCTGACCTTATC
>CAYGMR010000424.1:3042-5277 GCA_964350725.1 uncultured Ardenticatenaceae bacterium
TACACGTTGCGAAAACCAAATTGCAGAATGGCAAAAGCTGCGCAAGAAATTGGAAGATCCCAAACGACGTTTACGCGTCAAACCCAGCCACGAATATGGTGCAGGTATCATCCACAGCATGGAAACAGGCACACCGCGCGTCATCTATGGAAATGTAGCTAATGATGGTTTGATCGCTAATTTACCGCAGGGCTGTTGTGTTGAAGTGCCAGTTTTAGTTGATAAAAATGGTTTACAGCCCACTAAAATTGGCGCTCTGCCGCCCCAACTAGCGGCGTTGATGCAAACCAATATCAATGTGCAAGCTTTGACGGTTGAAGCTGCCTTAACTGGCAAACGTGAACATATTTATCATGCCGCCATGCTTGATCCGCACACAGCTGCTGAACTTGATTTAGATCAGATTTGGGGGTTGGTGGATGATATGATCGCAGCTCATGGCGACTGGCTGCCTAGATATCATTAATGGTTAGGTAATTTGTTAAGGGTTTAGGTTCGTAGGAGTTTAGATGAGTTATACAAAATCCTTCCCAATAAAGTTCGACCCAATTGCGGACCCAGAAGCAATTGTATTTTGCTCGAATGTGCGCTTTACCGTTTTAACCTCCCGTTTATTACGCCTGGAATTCAGCCCCACGGCCGAATTTGAAGATCGCCCCAGTCAGGCATTTTGGTATCGCCGTCAACCTGTGCCGGATTATGAGGTTGTGGAGGAAAACGGCCGTTTCACCCTCGATACCGACCATCTCTACCTAAACTATCAAACAGGCACATCTGGCTTTACGGCCGAATCCCTCTCCATCACCCTCAAAGCAAACAATACAACCTGGCACTATGGCCAAGAAGATGCGCAAAATCTGTTAGGCACAGCGCGCACGCTCGACAATATTGACGGCGCATTGGGGTTGGAAGATGGTCTGATTTCACGGTCAGGCTGGGTGGTATTTGATGACACGCCACACCTGGTTTTTGATGCAGATGGCTGGTTGGAACCCCGCAACGCGCCTGCTGGCTATATCGACCTCTACTTTTTTGGCTTTGGTCTAGATTACAAAGCTTGTTTGCATGATTTTGCACGTGTGGCTGGCTCGACACCTCTGCTGCCACGCTGGGCTTTGGGCAATTGGTGGAGTCGTTATTGGGCCTATTCTGATGTTGAATTGTTGGCCTTGATGGATGATTTTGAGGCTCACGAAGTGCCGCTTGCAGTCTGCATCGTCGACATGGATTGGCACATTACCAATACGGGCAATGCGTGCAGCGGCTGGACAGGTTACACCTGGAATCGTGACCTTTTTTCCGATCCACCAGCCTTTATCGCAGAGCTGCATAAACGTGGCTTAAAAACCGCCCTCAATTTGCATCCCGCTGAAGGCGTTCATGCGCATGAAGCCGACTATGCAGCGCTGGCGGCGCGTGTAGGGATTGATCCAGATTCAGGAGCGCCGATACCCTTTGACATTGCCAGCAATCGCTTTACTGAGGCATATTTTGAACTGCTGCACCATCCCAAAGAGGCCGATGGTATTGATTTTTGGTGGATGGATTGGCAGCAAGGCACTTTGTCTGGTTTGCCTGGTTTGGATCCGCTGTATTGGTTGAACCATTTGCATTTTTATGATTTGGGTCGAGATAGGAAGAAACGGCCGTTTATCTTCTCGCGTTGGGGTGGGTTAGGCAATCATCGTTATCCGATTGGATTTTCCGGCGATACCCATGTCACTTGGGGATCGTTACAATTCCAACCTTATTTCACCGCCACTGCCGCCAACGTTAATTATGGCTGGTGGAGCCATGACATTGGCGGCCATATGAGCGGCATTGAAGAAGCGGAGTTGTTTACCCGCTGGGTGCAATATGGCGTGTTTAGTCCCATTTTGCGTCTGCATTGCACCAATAATATGTTCCATGAACGGCGACCCTGGGGTTGGGATGCTGAAACTGAACTGCTGACCAGCGATGCGATGCGTCTGCGGCACGCTTTGATTCCCTATCTATACAGCATGTCTTGGCGCAATCATAACGCCCATCTGCCGCTGATTACGCCGATGTATTACGATTATCCAGCTGACGAACAAGCGTATCATTGCCCGGATCAATATATGTTTGGCAGCGAACTGCTGGCTGCACCATTTATTACGCCTGTTGAACCCGATACACAGCTTGCGCATCAAGCGGTGTGGCTGCCGCCAGGTGATTGGTTTGGTTTTTTTGATGGCTTGCATTATGTCGGGG
>CAYGMR010000425.1:0-5268 GCA_964350725.1 uncultured Ardenticatenaceae bacterium
CGCTCCGCCAAAGGTAAACGCCACCTTTTCCCACCTTCCGGCCTTCATCACTTCTTCCCACCACTCGGCACGGCCCTACCCATCACCTCCCACCAAAGCCCAATATTGTTTGTTGGTCACCGGATAACGCCCCATCCCATAATCATAATCAAGGAAGGATAGCTTATGTGCCTCATCACCTTCTCCCATCCAGAAATCACCACCCGGCACAAGACAAAACTGCATCGCATCCACAGCGGTCACTTCCGGTCGCGGGTCACCCAATTTTGCCAGATGGCGTCCGGCCAGGGCACGTTCGGTGGCTGGCAAGACGGGGTCGCTTAACACATGCACCAGCCAGTGGTGCACACGCTTAATATGTTTTTGTTGCGCTCTTGTGGGTTCATCGGAAACGGCCGTTTCCAACAAAAACTGGCCAGCCAAATGTGCGCCCCAATAATCAGCCTCGTCACCAGCACCCGGATCATTATGACACAACTCTTCAACCAATCCCCATAGCGCATAATCAGTACCACGCGCCGCCTTGGCACCGGCCAACAAAGCCACTTCACGCCATCGATTGGGTTCGGTACGTGCTAATTGTGCGACCTTTGCCGGATAGCCTACGGCCGTCAAGTGACAGGCGGCCAGGTATTCCTGGAATGTGCGATGCGGAAATGTATAGACACCGACACCACGTGGCAAAAGCAACCCAGCGCGATTGCTAATATAGTCCACAAGTTCAGCTGGCTGCAATGATTTGTCCTCGCTAAGACGCAATAAACCCATCACCAAATCGCTTTCTGCAATATCGGCCGTACCAACAAGATTTGTTTGCTTGGCATGTGCTTCATAAGCCAAGCGGTTGAGCAGATTGCGTACACGGTCACGGTCAACCTGCAACCATTGCTCTAAACTGGGTTGGATGTTGCGTACCTCACCGCTAGCGTCATACACAATCCGTTGTTGTTCCCAGGTATCCAATAGCAGGTCCACAGCATCAGCATACAACTCTTCGCGTTTTTCTGGCAAACTACCGCCACGCCAGGCATGCAGGCTAGCCATCAATGTGAGCAGCAACGGCCGTTCGGCCAGATCATACAAGCGCTTACTACTGAAAATCGCTTGTTTGAGCAGTGCTGCCCGACCCTGGGCAATCTGTGAGTCCATATGGCGTACATCCGCCACATGTGTATACCAACGATCAACAAACCGGTCGATTTGTCCTTTGCTAAATGCTGCCAAAACCGTTTCATTAAATCCTGGCAGTCGCCAGGCCTGCTTTTGATAAGCATAGGTGCGGCTGGTCACCAAAACACGACATTTTTTATAGGTGCGTGCAATATCCTCCACAACCTGTTTGATATGCGTGCGGTGTTGTGCGGCCGTTTGCACCTCGTCCAGACCATCAAACAGGAAAATGCCTCCATCCTCCAGCAGTTCCTTTTTAAGCAGCGGTGCATATGCACCCAGCGAACCTGCTTGCAATTCGGATTCAACAAACTGCCAGAGGTGTTCGGCCGTGGCAGGTTGATTTGCCCCTGGCAATCCACGCGCAGCAAAATCCCGCAACACTATACAAACAGGTAATAATGCGCCATGCTGCCATGGCTGGGGTTGTGGTTCTTCTTTTTCATCCCCACGCTGACGTGCTTCATCTGGAGGCAAAGGCGTCGTCAGCAATTGCAAATTGCACGTTGTATCATCCAGCGCTTCTCCAGCAAGACACAATGTCACAAAACTGACAAAGGTACTTTTGCCACTGCCGGGATCGCCCAAAAGCACCAAATCCTTGTGCATGTTTAGCTTTTCCAAAGCCGATTGTTGGCGCGGCTGCTTCCCGTGAGCGGCAAGGTTACGTGCCGCACCCACATCTTCCAAATGTTCCTTTTCACTGCTCTCCGTAAGCAAAGCTGTATACACGGCACTTAACTGTAACTGTTGACTGCTGGCCGCTGTTGAAGTGGTTGCTTTGGGATCAATGCCCCCCAACAGCAGCCGATTGTGGTTTTCAAATAACCGTGAGAGGTATGCGCGCCGTAACGCATCCGGTTCAACCTGGTTGGGGTCGATGACCTGCTTAGTTTGATCACCCATAACCAGATCGCCTTTTACATCTCCTTCTACAATGGCACCGCCGAAGGCTGCGACTTTGTTGTGGTCGCCTTGCACGATGACGCCTTGGCCTTCAATGCGGGCGACTGTGCGTGGCATATGGCCCAATTTTTGCACATCCGTGTAAAGTGCCTGTGCAAAGTCCTGCCAGGTTTCTTGTGGCAAAGCCGCTTGTGCTTGATTTACAGCTTCAAGGGATTCAAGCATTTGGTCAACGGCCGTTTGTAACTCACCCTGCTTAACCGCATTTTCAGACAACCAATGCAGCACATCTTCCTCAGTGGGTGTTTCGCCTTTTGCCGCTTTTTCATACCAATTCTGGATCTGGCTGGCCAATAAGTTACCGCCTACACTACCAGCCACACTGCCCAAAGCCAAAATAGCGTTAATTGGCAAGGGCTGCCCACTTTGAGCGGCAATAGACACAGCCTCCACCAATGGCCAGATTGTGAAGGTAGTCAATGCCCCATACGCCATGTAACCAACCGATGTTTTTTGACGATTAAGCCATTGGATCAAAGTTGTATATTTTTCGCTTGCTTGTTTCTGCCACACGTCAACTGAAAAAGCCATAAGATTCTCCCTACTTATTTACACATTAGGCACATCATACCAGAAATGACAGGCCAATTAAAGCTGTCAATTCAGCAGATCCATCCAAACAAAACAACCCATTTTACCGATATTTGAACCGTTTGGTTGGCAGGTGTTACAATACCCAGCGAACCTTGCAAAAACATCGCGTTTTGATTATGCGACCAGTAGAGGAGCACACCAAGTGGCCCACGTTTCCCATAAACTTTCCAATTCCCTCGAAGGTGCATTGGCTGGCGGCGGTGATCCCGCCACCTCGCCGCTGTATGTCTTTGGTCCTTTCCTGAAACTCATCGTCGTCGCCGGCGTTGCCTCAGTCACATTTGGCGCTAGTCTGTGGCTGGTCATCCTGACGATTGTAATGGTGTCGGGCATGTACCGGCTGGTGATGCATTGGGTCACCGACGGCAGCGGTGGCAGCGGACTGAGTGAAGAGGAATTTGGCAGTTGGGCTGTCAAAATCAACGCCAGCATCACCTTCATCGAATATACACTCACCTTTCTCGTCAGTGTGGCCGCCTTAGTCACCTTTATCGCTGACCGCTTTCCGGCCTTAAATGCAAGTTTTTTGGGATTACAATATCGTACGCTTTTGGCCATTGGTCTCAGCATTCTGACGGGTTGGCTGGTCAATCGTGGCCCTAAAGTGGCAGCGCGTGCCTTTGGCCCGGCCACAGCCGCCGTTTTAATTCTGCTCTGGAGCATGGTCTTCGCGACCATCTGGCAATTCGGATTACAGCTGCCCACCATCAACTTGCAAGCATTTTCGCCTGAATATTTACGGTATACATTTGGCGGTTATACGCGCATTCTCGCCGTTATGACGGGCATCGAAATTTTTGCCAACCTGGTGGCCGCGTATGATGGCAAACCGCGTGAAAAAAGCCGCAAAGCATTTGGCAGCCTGATCATTATCATGGGTACAACCGGCATCACCATGCTGGTTGTCGGGCCAGCGATCTATGCGCTTGCAGACCCGCTGAACGCAGATGTATCAGTCTTCACGCAAACGATGGATCAATTACTGCCGGCGCCCCTGGCATGGGCAGGAACCATTGTCGGTGTGGCGGTGCTGTTATCGGCAGCGGCAGCCAGTGCCCAAGGGCTGCAAAATTTGGCGATAGGGTTAAAGCTGCGTCATTATTTACCTTCAACGATTGGCCGTCAAAACCGATTTGATGTTGCCGATAAACCTGTGTGGATCGAAGTTGGTATCGTCGTGGTTTGTTTTTTGTTTTTTGGCACACATGAAGAGACCTATTTGGCGATTTATGCCGCTGGTGTGTTTATTTTGTTGAGCATGACGGGTTGGGCAGCGACAAAACGGCTGCTGCGCACGAAAAAAACAGAGCGCGGCTGGCTGAACTGGGCATCACTGATTGGCACAATTCTGGCGGCTGCACTCACCACAGCCGCGACATTCGTGATATTCGGGGAACGTTTTTTTGATGGCGCGTGGGTTTATTTGTTACTGATCCCTGGCCTTTATTTTATTTTTGGGTATTTCCGCCGCCGCTTGGGCGACCCAACGCCTGTTGAGGAACGGATGGGTTTGCTGACGGCAGAAAAAAGGTATTTGCCAACGTTCAAAGAGGCAAATGGGACAGTGGCAGAAATGGAAACGGCCGTTCAAAAAATACTCGTCCCCCTAGATGGTTCTGGTCTTGCTGAAGAATCCTTATCCGTCGCGCAGTTACTGGGCACAGCTTATAATGCACACATAACCTTGATTTCAGTCAACCCCAGCTCACAACGTCGTGGCCGCCGGGGCAGCCAGACCCTGTTCAACACGCCCGACGAACAAACCGGTTATCTCAACCAGATAAGCACACAACTGACGCTCTCGGGCATTCAGGTCGATTTTGACATTCGTGACGGTGAAGTTGCCGAATCCATCAACGGGCTCGCCCGTCAAGCAACCGATATGGTGATTATGAGTACAAACGGCCGTTCTGGCATCCAACGGCTGCTCATTGGCAGTGTCGCCAATCAAATGATCCAAACCGCCACGACCCCCATTCTCTTGCTACGTCCCACCGGCGATTGGCGCAGTCGCAGCACAAACTTCCAACGTCTTTTGGTTGCCTTAGATGGATCATCTTTTGCCGAACAAGTCTTGCCCTATGTGAAAAGCCTGGCACGCAATTTTAACAGCGAAATTTATCTACTGACGGTGCCCAGCCGATCAGATTCCAGTACATTCAAACGTTCGCTGCAAGATTATATGGCTGGTGTTGCCGAAACCCTGCGCGCGGAAGGATTTAATGTACATGTACGTGTTACAGGCCGCGGACCAGCCCGCACAATCGTTGCTGTTGGGCAAGAGGAATTTGCAGATTTGATTATGCTGGCAACCCATGGGCGCGGCGGTTTTGATCGCTTCATGGTGGGCAGCGTTGCGGATCGCGTCATCCAAAATATGCCTTGTCCGATCTTTTTGGTGCCTGTGCGTGAAGAAGACAGAGGGCAAGAAACGTCCGCGTAGGGAAAGGGCGCGCCCTTTCCCTACAAATATGGCAAAGTGTCAAAACGTTGTGTACCTTCAACTTCCAGAATGAAATCAGCGCCAAATGCCTGCGA
>CAYGMR010000426.1:0-1372 GCA_964350725.1 uncultured Ardenticatenaceae bacterium
GCTCAACAAGTGCTCGATAGCCATCAAGTCGTGGATATTTTAATTAACAATGCAGGCATTGTGCAGGGAAAATCGATTCTGGAAGCATCTGATGAGGCTATTTTGCGCACATTTGATGTCAACACGCTCTCACTATTCTGGATGACTCGCGCCTTCATGCCCGCGATGATTACCAAAGGCAGTGGCCACATCGTCACGGTGGCATCGGCGGGTGGTATTGTAGGCACGGCCAAACTCACTGATTATTGTGCCAGCAAATTTGGCGCGATTGGTTTTGATGAATCGTTGCGGCTGGAAATGCAGCGCCAAAAACTGAATATAAAAACCACTGTCGTGTGCCCGTTTTATATTGATACGGGCATGTTTGCTGGCGTCAAGTCTCGTTTCGGCTGGTTTTTGCCGATTCTAAAACCGGAAAATGTCGCTGACAAAGTCGTAAAAGCAATTCAGAGAAACGACCAACGTGTGATATTGCCCTGGACAGTGAAGCTGATTTATCCACTGCGCCTGCTGCCCGTGGGTTTAGCGGACGCCATTATGGGTATTGTAGGTATTAATCGCACGATGGATGATTTTACGGGGCGTGAAGGCAGTCATTGAGCGCCATTCGTTTCCAATTGCGCATGGCGTCGGGCAAGTTCAAGCTCAAGACTTTCACGACCTTTTTCCATAGCCCAATGGTGATTGGCAGAAAAAATGGGTTTCAAAAGAAAAGAAAGGTGTTTTAACAGCGGCTTGTCAGCGCGAATCTGCCAGTCGTAGGTGATATCGACCCATTTTCCATCCTGTGCAAACGTCCAGATGCCACGGCCGTTAAAGTCTCCCCATGCCTCCAGTGAAAAACCATGGGGTTGTCGGTTTTCGGTGACCCGAAATTGCCAGCGCAAAGTGTAGGGCAGCCACCCTTTGGTATGCAGACTGACCACTTTGCCGATGCCATTTTCATCACCTGGCTCCAACTCTTGCACATCCAGATAAACGGATGGCCACCAACGCACCAGGCCAGGTGCATCGCCGAGAATGTCGCTAATCTCTTGACAACTGCTGTGCACACGCCAATAGGTGATAAAATGGTAGGTATTGCTTTTGCTCATATGGGTTTACTCCATTGACTGACAGATTTGTCAAATCTTGAAGATTTGACAAATCTCACCGCGCGAACTTTTGGTCATGCCTGTCGTGAATTCATCATATACCGCTGGAAAATAGTCAAAGCAAACGCCGCGAATTTCATCTGGTGACAGCTTTTTGACAATTAACGGCCGTAGTTGGGCATCAGTGGGTTCCATGGCGCATGATTTTACCATTTTTTCGCCATACATTGCACTAAATTTACGCGTATAAATCAAATGGGTGAAACTGGTGGGAACGA
>CAYGMR010000426.1:1382-5260 GCA_964350725.1 uncultured Ardenticatenaceae bacterium
TCTTCTTAATGATGGCTACAACGAATAGAGGAAGGAACAAATTTTCTTGCGAGAAAATTCGTTCCTTCCTTGATTCGCTGTTGTAATACAAACAAAATATCAAACGATTTACGAAATCATTTACAAATCTTGTGATGGGTTAAAGTCAGCGCCGATGGTTTGCACAGCGTTTACTGGCAGCCAATTTTGCGTACTGCCGGGTGATTTCACACGCACCCATTCGCCTTGGGTTTCAACAACATTGATTTCCGTACCGCTCAACAAGTTCATGCCGGTGGCCAAATCTAGACCAGGGCCGCTGCTGACAGCAACAGTAGGTGCAATCACGACGCCTTCAGGCTGGGTTTGTTCCAAAATAGCACGGCTGCCTAAAGATAAACCACTGATTAGTAGCAAAGCAACCACAATCACGACGACATAACCAAGCCATTTATTGCTTTTGTCGGTTTGTGATTGGCGACGTGCCAAAATGATAAAACTCAAGAGGAACCAGAAGCCGAGGACGATAACGGCCGTTTCGTTCAAAGTCAGCCAGCCAGTCAAATCAGCCAAAACAGCCATCGGCCCACTGGGTTCAGCCGCAAACAGTTCAGTTGTTTGTGCACGCGCCAATTCCAGATTCGCTTGGATGTCAGCATCACGTGGGTCGAGATGCGCGGCACGTTGGTAATTGAGCACAGCGCGGCCTAAATCGCCTTGTTGGAAATAAGCATTGCCCAAATTGAAGTAAAGCATACTGTCTTCTACGCCACGCTCGAGTTGTTGTTCATAAATCTGAGCGGCTTCGGCATAGTGGTTTGTTGCGTACAATTGGTTAGCGGCATCAACAGCGGCCGTATCGGCCGTTACACCACGATTGAGGAAGGTGACTGCCACGAACAAGCCGCCCAATAAAATCAATCCAGTTAATGTGAGTGTCAATAGTCGTTTCATGATGGTTTTTCCTTTACGTATCTTTAGATATGTCAAATCTTGATGATTCGACATATCTGTAAACCCTTTACTTAAATGCCGCGTCCAAAGCGTCAATCAACTGTTCGGTTTCGCTGAGCAAATTATTGTCTACCAAGTTTGTCCCATCAGGTGCATAGCGTCTCATTTCACTGAGGGTGAGACAAGTCGTAACGCGATTCGTCAGGGCAGTTTCAATGCCATGTGCACGAAGTAATTCCGTCAAGTTTTCAGTGGTCAACCCGTCGATCGAACGATTCAGTTTGTCAGCGATGTAATCACTTAAGAGTCGTCCTGCGGCGACATTGGCGGTGGCAGGCTCTTTGCGGGCTTGACGCAAGGCGCTTTTTGCCTTGTGTGCAGCTTTGTTACTGCGGCGCAGATCCGCATTGGCATGATGGTGTTTTTGGTATTGTCCCCAACTGAAGACACCACCAATCAAAGCCAGCGGCAAGAGCCACAACATCCAGTAGAAGCCGTTTTGGGTCAGGGGCATAGTGGTTGTGGTTGATACGGCCGTCACGGGTTTATTTGGTCGTAATTGATCAGTACCGGCAGGCATGTCAAGTGTGCCACCAGTTGCGGCTGCAATCACAGACGCCTGGTCAGCACCGACCGTGTCGGCACCAATGGTGCCGGTTACATGCACCGTAATGGGCTCCGTTGTGACTGTTTCGTAGGTTTCTGTTTGTGGATTAAAGAAACTGTAGGTCAAGCCAGGCAATGTTTGTTCACCAGGTGTTGTAGGCAGCAAAACACGTTCATAGGTACGCGTACCTCCTAATTTACCCTCGACAATTTCTGTTTCGGTTTTAGCTTTGCTGTCAAAGGCACGCCAAGCTGACCCTTCATTCCAGACGGGGTCTGGCAAAGCTTCAATGTTTCCAAACCCGGCAATGCCCACATTTAAGTTAACGGTGTCGTTGACTTCCACTTCATTTTTATCAACAGCGGCTTGCATAACAAATTGTCCAACAGCCCCTTGAAAATCGGCGGGTGCGCCAGTCGGCAACGGCCGTACATTCAGCGTAATTGCTTCGGTACGTAAAACTTGGCCTCGGTCAAAAAAACCGCCTGGAATTGCCAACTGCGCCGGGTCAATTGTCGCCTCACCCACACCGGTGGGGAACAGCAGCGTTTGCAATTCGGTCACACGATAACGACGCCCCGCAGCTTCAGTTGTATATTCGGTCTGTCCTTCTAACTGTTCGCTCCAAAAACCGGAGAATGCCGGTGGCTCGAAAGTAGGTTGATCATACAAGTTTGCTGCCTGGTAAAAACGGAAGGTGTACATGACCTCTTCACCCTGATATGGGTTTGAATTGCTAACTTCACCATCAATAAAAAAGTCTTGCCCGACTAGCTCTGTAGGCGCATCGGTCGGGTCTAGTGGTGGTGTAGAATTGCTCGGCGCTAGCCCAGAACCACTTAACAGACTCGACAAGGAACCTAACCCTTGCATTGATGACATACCTGGATTAGGTGCTGGTTGCTTCGTGCCCGTACCTTGGGTCACATTGACGCTGATCGGCTGTGATTTGTAGGTTTGTCCATTAACCAACGCGGTGATGGGGTCAATTGTGAGTGTGCCCGCGTGCAACGGCCGTAACGTGTAATTGTAAGTCGATTTAACCGTTGTTGTGCCATTGATCATCTGCATTTGTGTACCGCTTGATGCACCAACAATCTGAAAGTCCGGCATCGGTGGCAAACCGGGCATTGATGATGGTCCCGCACTGGTGTCAATACTCACCATGAGTACGATCCCTTCATCGGTGCTGATGTTGTCACGGTCGATTTCGGCCGTTATCGGCGACCGTCCCAAAGCGGGCAGCGCCAGTACACCCAAAACCAACACCATCATGACTGTAATAAAAATAATTTTTGATTTCTTCATTTCTTTACCCTGTCCAATTCAATTGACAATTAGCAATTGACAGTTAGCAATTGTCAATCATCAATTGATTACCAATCTTGTACTGGTGGACGCCACGGCACCGACCAGATTCGTCCCAACTTCTCCTGCAATGTTTCACCATCTTGTGCAATGGCGGCTAATAATTGCTCAGCTTGTTCTTGCGTCATACGTTCGCCCGGCTGAGGCACATAATTGGGTTGTTCTTGGCCGTTCGGGTCTTGCTCACCAGGTTGTTGACCCTGACCTTGCTGCTGATCACCCTCTTGTTCTTCGCCATCTTGAGATTGACCATCTTGCTGTTGATCTTCGCCTTCTTGGCCTTCCTCTTGCTGGTCACCATTTTCAGATTGGTCGCCTTCTTGCTCTTGATCACCTTCTTGACCATCTTGCTGTTGATCGCCTTGGTCTTGGTTCTCTTGCTCTTCTTCACCTTCGCCGCCTTCAGATTCCTGGTCTTGCTCTTGCTCCTGCTCTTGTTGTTCCTGTTCTTGTTGTTCTTGCTGTTGCAAGGCCAGTTCCAGGTTATATTTCGCATCCTGATCATCAGGGTTTAGGAGTAATGCTTCGGTATAAGCAGCAACGGCCGTGCCTAAATCCTGTGCGTTGTACGAAGAGTTGCCCAAATTGAAGAGGCTGCTCTGTGACAAGGATTCATCTTCGGCAAAAGTGAGTGCCATCTGCAACTGCTGCAAAGCCGCTTCATATTCACCTTCACGGTATAAGGCATTGGCTGCGTTATAATAGGGCTCGGCCAACTCAGGGTCTTCGATTTGTGCCGCTTGATACATCGCCATCGCTTCTTGATACGCTTGCTCGGCAAAAGCAGCATTGCCTTCTTGATTTATTTTTTCCGCTTTAGATGGGCTGCAAGCTGTAGCAAAAAGCAGCAAAACTGTTAAAGCGATTAGTATGATGGTTGGTTTAATCTTATTGTTTTTCATAATCCACCTCAAAAGGAGTACATCGGCTTGAGAAAAAAACGGGTTCACAGTCAGGTGCAACCCTTAAC
>CAYGMR010000427.1:0-3380 GCA_964350725.1 uncultured Ardenticatenaceae bacterium
GCACGGTCTTGGATGAATTGTTGGCGCATAAACATATGTTGTTGGGCGAAGCACGCAGTTATCTGGCACGCTTTCTGTTTCAGGGGGATGATGTATACAGCCAGATTGGTACACTTAGTGGTGGTGAACGTGCGCGCTTAGCCCTGGCTATTTTGGTGCTGGAAGAGGCGAATTTTTTGTTACTAGATGAGCCGACCAATCATCTCGATATTCCTGCACAAGAAGAACTACAAATGGCATTGGAGGAGTTCCCTGGCACGATCTTGCTGGTTTCGCATGATCGTTATCTGGTGGATCGTTTGGGGACACAAATTTGGGCGTTGGACAACGGCCGTTTACACGTCCACAAGGGCCCCTATCAAGAATTTCTTGCCTGGCGCGAACAAGAAACCAGCGCCGCAAAAACAGAAATACAGACGACCATCAGTCCAGCAGAGCCTGCCAGCAACGGCCGTACGCTCAGTAAAAATGAACAACGCAAATGGATGGATCAGTTGCAAGGGGTTGAAGATCGTGTCCACGCGGCTGAGGGAAGATTGGCGCAGCTGACGGCTGATCTACAAGCAGCTACACAAACACAGCAAATCGATGCCATCCAACGCATCAGCCGTGAATACGCCACCGCCCAAGCAGAGCTGGAAGGGTTGATGGCCGAATGGGAAGCGACGCAAGCGCAATTTGAAGCTGTAATGGCTGGCGCATCGTGACGGTTTGTGATTTATAAATATTATGTAACTATACAGCCTCTCTGCTGTGGCCGGTGTCCTCACCGCGACACTATCCGGCTCGGTCAGGAGACACGGCCGGAGCACCTGAATAGTTGCAATATTATGATGAAGGACAAAAGACGGCCGACGAATAATTCGTCCGCCATCATTTGTCCGTGGTCAATCTAAAAACATGACAACAATAGATTATTCAGTTCCTGACAACAAAATAATTATTGGTTTAACGGGCAATATCGCGACGGGTAAGTCGGCAGTGATGCGTCTGGCGGCGGCACAAGGCGCGTTGACGATTGATGCTGATCGCGTGGTACATGGTATTTTGATGGATGATACGGCCGTTCAGCAACAGATCGCTGCTGCTTTTGGCGATCAAGTGCTCGACGCCGACGGTCAGATAATCCGCCCTGTGCTGGGCCAAATCGTATTCAATGATCCGCAAGCCCTCGTACAGTTGGAACAGATTGTACATCCAGCCGTTCACCAACGTGTGTTGGATCAAATTCGCACATCTCCTGAAGCCGTGATCATGATCGAGGCGATTAAGCTGCTGGAAGGCAAGCTGCACACGATTTGTGCACAGGTATGGGTGACAACCTGTACCCGTGAGCGTCAATTAGAGCGTTTGCAGATTTGCCGGGGTTTGGATGAAGCCACGGCCGTCTACCGCATTGATGCCCAAAATCCCCAGGCCGACAAAATTGCCCGTGCCGATGTCGTCATCGACACCAATGGCCTCATGACCGCTACCCAAGCACAATTCAAGCAGGCGTGGAATCAGATGATGAACAAAAGGAACACAGAGTTTCACGGAGGATAATTGGAGATAGGCGGAGAAAAGAGAGGAGAGTGCGTTTGCAAACAATCTCTCCAAAATCTCTGTGTAACTCTGCGTTTTCTCAGTGCGCCTCCGTGAAACTTATTAGAAATGGGAATGCTTAATCGTCAATTTATCCACAATCGGAGTATAGTTACTGTATGAATACGATCAAAACCTGGATTCTCAAACACCCCAGCCTGACAGCCTGGCTTGTGCTGGCTTTGGGCATGGTTACGTTGCTGGTTTTTGAAGCACGCAGTGTGGGTCTAACCAGCAGTCAATGGTTTTGGCTCATTGTTGTCACCGTTCTGGTAGCTGGTGCTTGCATCTGGATTATCAGTTGGGGCGATGATGATGTGGAACTGCCTGAACCAGACGAAGAAGTCAGTTCTTAAACCATTATGAGCCTGCCTGAAGCGACGAATACGGTATCGTTAACGGCCGTTGAGCAGTTACGTGCTGCCGTAGAAGGCCTGTTTAGCATTCAAGATACCACCCTCGATTATCCCGAAGCCGGCTTTGTACGTTTTCGGGGGCAATTCATTCGTCCGGCGGAAGATTGTTTCGACGAACTTTGTGATCGTTTTTACCCCATTGGTTTTACGCCTAAATTGCAAGATGACAACGGCCGTATGGCCCTTATCGCCCTCCCCGGCGTCTATCGTGACAAACCCGCCAACCGCTTAATCAATCTGGCTCTATTTATTGCCACCATCTTCTCCACCTTGTTTGTGGGCGCATCTTATGCCGCCGAAAGCGTAGAACAATCCATGCAGCTTTGGCGCGGCTGGCCCTTTAGCCTGAGCATTATGCTCATTTTGACAGCGCATGAACTGGGCCATTATTTCGCCGCCCGTTACCACAAAGTGCCGGTGAGCGAACCTTATTTTATCCCCATGCCGCTCTCCATCATCGGCACCATGGGCGCATTCATCCAATTGAAAGCCCCGGTCAGAAACCGGCGTGCGCTGCTGGATGTGGGCGCATCTGGCCCCTTGGCAGGCATGTTGTTCGCTGTGCCGGTATTGATCATTGGGCTGCTCACTTCTGAAGTTGGCGCTTTACCCACGGGCCCATACATGTTAGAAGGCAATTCGCTGCTTTATTTGTTTATGAAGTATGTGATTTATGGCCAAATATTGCCTGCGGGTGGCCTGGATGTGCAGTTAAATCAGGTAGCCTGGGCAGGCTGGGTTGGTTTGTTAATCACCGGCTTGAATTTAATTCCAGTAGGTCAACTGGATGGCGGCCATATTGCTTATGTGTTATTTGGCGAACGCGCCAAGCTCTTGTTTTGGCCGATGATTGCTGCTATGGCCGTGCTGGTTGTGCTCACAGGCGCCTATACGTGGGTGTTTTGGATTGGACTGCTTTTGTTATTCGGCCGTCGTTATGCCGAACCGCTCGACAATGTCACTGGCCTCGACACACGCCGCAAAGCAATCGCTATCTTCACCTTTTGCCTCTTTTTCCTCGTTTTTGTGCCCATTCCGCTGGTGCAGGTGGGGTTTTAGTTGTTACCGATTGAAATCGGCAGCTAAAAAAGAAAGTACGCTTAAGCGCACTCTGGTTAAGCACAAAAACCCATTCTTTTAGTTTTCCGTAAAATTCGTTAGATTTAAGGCTTTCGCGGAGCAATTTATGCTCTCGAAAGCCTGATTGCTTCGTATCCAAGTGGCAAATGAGCGGTGACCGAAGCCTTCTTGCAAAGTTGCCTTGAAAGTGGCAAGCCAACTTTTTTTAAATGCTTGACCAAGCGTCCATAGGTCGGTTTGACAACCCGATCCCAAAAGCCTGTGCGAATAGGTGGGGCGGTAGCCGCCAAATATTTGAAG
>CAYGMR010000427.1:3390-5259 GCA_964350725.1 uncultured Ardenticatenaceae bacterium
CAGCTTACACGCACTTGGGTATAATTCCGGTCGCTTACAAACAAAACATGGCGCCATAGCTCAGTTGGTTAGAGCGAGGGACTCATAAGCCCTAGGTCAGTGGTTCAAATCCACTTGGCGCCACTAAAAGAATAAATGAAAAGAGGCTTGTCAAAATCTGACAAGCCTCTTTGGTTTTCTGGAGAGGTAGGAATAAGTGCCTGATTAAGCGTCAAGAAATGCATTTAAGCGGCCAATCTTCTATAAAGATCCTTGTTCTTGTTCAGAACATAGTCAAGCGATTCTTGAAACGCTTCTTGAGGAGATGCGACTAATTCTTCAACGCTAGCACGCACTAAATCTTCAGGTGCCACACGATGACGTTTTGCCAACTCTTGTAACTTGTCCATTAATTCATCTGGCAAGGCAATTGTTATTGATGGCATTAAAATCTTCCATTGAGGCGATAATCCTCAGAAAAATATTGCAGTTTAATTGCATGTTACCAGAGATAACACTGGTTTGCATGACGAGTTCAAGCAACGAATCAAATTTATGGCGTAGGTTCGCGCTGCTTATTAAGCTCATTATCAATCCGTTCGCGCAAAAAAACCTTTATAAGCGACTGATAGGGTATATCACGTTTGTTTGCCAACACTCTGATCTCGTTTAACATTGATTCTGGCATACGTAAGGATATTGTTTTAGTAGATGGCTTTAACTTTGGAAACACAGCCCTTTGAGCCTGCTTCCAATCGAGATATTCAGCAGAATCATGGGTCGCCCAGAATTCTCGTTCTTCATCTTCATTTTCGAATTTAGGAATTTGTTTTGGCATAATTCAATATTCCTTTCAGAATCGCATTCAATCCGTACGGGCAATAGAAAGTAAATCAAGGCAACCAGATTTTACCAGAGATAGCCAGGGTTTGCATGGTGGTTTTGGTTTGCATGCCCTGGCCTGTTGTCCCTCTATGCAAGGCAAGTTAAAATACCCTTGAAATCATTTGATAATGGATACCAAAATTTATGCAAATAAACCATGAACTTGAAGCTGTTGTCACAACAGCCATAAAAGCCGCCCAAAACAGTGGCGCACTGCCAGCGTTTGAACTGCCTGCTATCCAGGTAGAACGGCCGCGTGACCCATCCAAAGGGGATTATGCTTCGCCAGCCGCCATGCAGATGGCACGTCTGGCACGCATGGCACCCTTGAAAATCGCGGGGGCGATTGCCGATCATATTGAGCTGCCTGATTATATTGGTGAGGTTAATGTCGCCCCGCCTGGCTTCATCAATTTTCGTTTGAGTACAGAATGGTTGCAGGCTGAGGTTGAGCGGATCTTGGAATTGGGGGATGCCTACGGCCGTTTCCACCTTGGTGACGGCAAAAAAGCCCAAGTCGAATGTGTCAGCGCCAATCCCACCGGCCCGATTACACTCGGCCGTACACGTGGTGGCGTCATGGGCGACACCCTGGCGCGGGCCATGCGTGCCGCTGGCTACGAAGTTGATCTTGAATATTACTACAACGACGCCGGCCGCCAGATCGCTATGCTGGGCGAGGCTGTTAAAATTCGTTATCTGCAAGAACTGGGTCAGGATGTGGAACTGGGTGAAGAACATTATCAAGGCGACTACATCATCGACATTGCCCAAGAGATTCGCGCCGAACATGGCGACGAAATGGCCGACGCGCCGGTTGAGTTTTTTGGCGACTATGCCAAAGATGTCATCTCTGAAAGTCAAAAAGCCAGCCTCAAGCGTATCAATATCGAATTTGACGTTTACTTCCGCGAACAAAGCTTGTATGAATCGGGCAAAGTTGACGAAGTCATCGAAATCCTCGAAAAGAACGGCTACGTCTACACCCAAGATGGTGCCAAATGG
>CAYGMR010000428.1:0-5255 GCA_964350725.1 uncultured Ardenticatenaceae bacterium
CTGATTGACCAGATAAGGCTGATGCCAATCATGTAAAACCGATTTATCTAACCATTCTCTTTTTATGCCCCAGGGTTGCAAAACGGCCGTAACGGCACGCAGTGTCAATTCAATATAGCGTTCAACATCAATCGCAGCCGGGTTGAAAGTTTCTGGTAAATCCCAAGCGAAAACGCCCGGGTCACCAACTGTAAACACAAATCGAATTTGTTGGCCGGGAAAGCGGGGTTTGTTGCACAGTTCTAACTGTTTCGCAGCACGTGCTGCTGGGGATAGAGTCTTGTATTCTGCGACAGAACGGCTCAAGGTTTGGGAAATCAACAGGGTTTGGGGGTCAATCTCCCTCAGCCGTAATATCGCGAAACGGTCACGAATGGACTCAATTATAACGGTCAAACAATCATTGATGTCGGTTGTCTGCGCCAATTGTTCTAAGATGTGGCGCTGTACGTCGGCCACAAACTGCGGCGTATCGTGGCGGCGCATTTCGATGCCGCGCACTTTGATTTCTCCCGTTTCAAATACGCCAAAATAACGATTGGGTACGGGGATACGCGCATCCAGTTTTGAGGGTAAAAAGGCGATCCATTTGTAGAACCCTTCCAAGGCAATCGGCAAGCCGGTTTGGCGTTCAACAGCATCTAGTAAGGGCTGCACGGCCGTTTCTGTTTTAACCCCTTTGCGCTTGACCCATAAACCATCGACATACATATGTACGACTTCATAGCCCAATGATTCGGCCGTTTCTTTGGCACGTAACAATGCCTCGCGGCTGTAGGCAGTAATCGCTTCATGCGCTTCAATACGGCCGAATCTGGCCCGTTTGTAACCGGCATACCCAAAGGCAACGACGAGCAGCCATTTCAATGCTGTCGAACGCGATTTGAGCGTCTGGCGGCGGCAGTCCAACTTTGTCATAGGCGTTAAGCGTGCCTTGATGGCGATGCGCTTTTCCAAAAGGGGCTGCAAGGTCTCGGGCAGCAAGCCGCGTTTGGTTTGGTCGATGGGCATATTTAGCTCCGGAACAATGGCTATGTTGGTGCTGTTGATTTTAACTGTTTCGGGGGAGACATTGAATAAAGAAATGATGGAAGGGTACATCGATACAAAATCAATCTCAACCACATCCGTGTGCAGACCAATTTGGGGTTGAAAAACCAAACCGCCTCGATCTGAGCGCAGCAAGGAACGGGCACTTTTGTAATGTTCGGCTTGCTGTTTGGTGTAGGGCACCATGACTTCACGGCGCAGTGCCGTAATCATCTGCATGGCGGTGATACCTGCGCCAGGACTGCGCCGCGCCATTTCTTGCACTGGCATCCCGCTCACCTGGGCTTGCTCCAAAACACCGCTGATGTCATATTCATTGAACATAAGGGCGTTTTTGATGTCGATATGGTAACGGCCGTACAAATATGTCTGCTCACCACGATGCAAAACCATGCCATACGTGAAGTAACTGCTGGCTTTTTTGAGCTGATACGGCCGTTGTGCATCACGGCTGGCATTGAAGGCAATCCCCGTTTTTTGCACCAGTTGACGCAGATAAGGAAACAGCCAGGTATCGCCAAATTTACTCAATATTAAATCGGGGTCGTGTCGTTTTAGCTTGGCTTGCAGGCTGATGAGCAGTAAACGGCCGTTTCGACTTTGCGCCGTACCGCCACCGTCCATAGCATAAACTACTTCTTTGCCGTTAAAACCAACCCGCAAATGCGTGGGCGGTCGATGTGTGGGATCAACATTGGGCGCAAGCGTCAAAATACGCAAAGGGGGTGGTGGATTGTCAATGTGCCAGCGCGAAGCAAGTGAAACGGCATTGCAGACCATACTGTCATCAATCGTAAATTGGCAGCGCGTTGTGGGGAAAATATCAAACCGGGCCGCATATTGCACTGAAACGGGAATATCAGCATCATAATAATCCAGGTCAGGAAAACGTTTTTGGATATGGCGAAAGAGGTACGGCTGCACGGCCGTATCCATTTTAACCGCCATCACATCTAACAAACCTTCACACAAATCTACACGCTGTGTGCGTGCTAACTGCACAGAAATCGTTTGCTTGCGCAGATAGCCCCAACATTCACGCAAACGTGCGAAGGGACCCGTCACATAAAATGTGGTCATGAATGGTTGTCGTAACTGATGGCGCTGTCCATCATCACCGAGCAGCCACAACACGACACCTTGCTGAGTATGGGCATATACATCGAGCAGCCAGCCGGAAATGTTAGCAGTCATTGAGCCTGGTTTCTAACTGCTCAATACGCCGCTGCTGCTCAATCAAGATAGCCAACAAGACACTTTCAAACGGTAAGGCATGGTCAGCCAAACTGATAGCGGCCGTATGCTGCCGGGCAGCAGCAAAAACGGTATCAAATAACTTCTGGTCGGCAGCACGTAAGGCACGCCGAAAATTGCTGAAGTTGGCGATTTCATTAAGGATAAGCTGATTGGTTGTTTGCAGGGTACGGCCCATGTTAATCACCTCTAAAAAAGTGGGGGTTGAAAAGTTTCTGCAGGAGATTTGTGCATATAAAGTTGATCGGCCGCGCTCTGCACAATTTTAATCAGTCCAGCCCGTGTTCGAATTGCAGGTGGTTGTAACGTAACCAAGACAGGGGCTTGCTGCCCTAATCGCAGCAAATGGCGCGTGGCAATATCTGTTAGCCGCACACTTTCTGCAACGGATATGCTTTCATCATAAAAGGTGGTTAACATATCCATGATGATTAAGGGTGTTGTGGGTTGGGTTTCTGCTAACAGTTTGATAGTTTGATAGCAGGTAAACGGCCGTGCCTGTTGAATGCGTTCTAATGTCTTGTCAAGATGCACAGTGTGCTTGCGGATAAGACGGGCCAATTGATGAGCATCAAAACGATTGCCACCCACAATCAGTTGCACCGGGTGCTGCAGGGCCAGGCAGGCAATCAATTCCAAAATAGGACTGTTATCTGACAGCCCAGTCACAACGGCAATGCCGTATGCTTTGACAGCGAACACGTTAATCATGCTGTTAGCATAACCGATTAACATGTCGCCACCTATCGCCTCATAAGGGGATTTATCAGGTGATTTTAGAGAGGGGCTAGGGGGTGATTTTAGGGGTGAGCCTGATCGGGTGAATCGGAAGGTGTGGGGGATAGCTGGGCATCTGCGCCCAAATCTATCCAATCACTCAAATCTAATCCTGACAGAAGATCAGATAGATTTTTTTTGCTGTGGACATCGAACTTTTTCAAGATGTTTTTGATATGTGTCTTGACGGTATTGGGAGATATTTTGAGGCGCTGGGCAATTTGAGGATTGGTCAACCCCAACCAGATAAGTGCGGTTATTTCTTGTTCGCGTTTGGTCAGCTGCCGCCAAGTTTGCAAACTGCCTTCAGTTAGTTGGTGTGCGTAAAGCGCATGACTGAGCATTTCGTTGATAACATGGCTGATAGGACGGCCGTTTCTGACAGCGATCTCTTCAATAGCCGCCAAAAGATCAGGGTCTAGATAAACAGTAGCGGCGGGGGATTGATCCCCCCCCAGCATGTCGCGAAATTTCTCTTGGAGTGTAGACATAGTTCAATTTGCATCCGGTTACAGAACGCATGTTCTGAAACCTACGGAGCACGATTCTAACAAAAGTTGAATAATGTCGTGTGAAAGCAGCGTGAAGAAAAGTCAAAATAGCACAGCTATGCTATAATGGTTGACATAATGCGAGCATTAGGACAGATTGTGTACAATGCAGCAAATCAATAACGTTTTGGGAGAAAAAACCTTGAAACATATCACATTTCTAATTTTAACCAGTTTAACAATTTTGTTAACAGCTTGTGGCACGACAGATACACCCGCAGAAACGGCCAAATCCATCCAAATCCGCCTGCCGATGGGCTATATCCCCGATCCGCAATATGCGCCGTTTTATGTAGCTGTGGAAAAAGGGTATTTTGCCGAGGAAGGCATTGATCTCGAATTTGACTACAGTTTTGAAACCGATGGCATGGCACTGGTTGGTGCCAATGAGCTGCCATTTGCGATCGTCGGTGGCGATCAGGTGATTTTGGCACGCGCACAAGGCGTGCCCGCAGTTTACGTGTTTGAATGGTTCCAGCGTTATCCTATCGCCGTGGTGAGTAAAGCAGAAATGGGTATCGAGACACCACAAGATATGGCCGGCCACACAATCGGACTACCGGGCTTTTTTGGTGCCAGTTATGTTGGTTTTGCCGGCCTACTCTCAGCGAATGATATGACTCAGGATGATGTCGAAGCATTGGAGGTTGGTTTTACACAAGTAGAAACATTATTATCCGATCAGGCAGATGCAGTAGTCGTTTTTGCCAATAATGAACCGATCCAACTGCAAAATTTGGGCGAAGATGTCAACGTAATCCAGGTTGCTGATTATATTGACATGGTCTTCAACGGCATCGTCACCAACGAAGAAACCTTAGCGAATAATCCCGAGTTAGTCGAACGCTTTTTGCGTCCGATTAGGCGTGGCTTAGTTGATACGTTAGCGGATCCTGATGCAGCTTATGAAATCAGCAAAAAGTATGTCGAAGGCTTAGATGACAGTCGCCGGGAAGTGCTCGAAGCTTCGCTGCCGCTCTGGCAAGCAGAAACGCTGGGCTTAACTGAAGCTGCCTCCTGGGAAAAGACACAGGAAATTTTATTAGAGTTGGGTTTTCTGGATGGGCCAGTCGACGATCTGGCAGCCGGTTATACAAATGAATTTGTGAATAAGCTGCAACCGTAAATGAATACGTTTGGGTCAATTTTTTTGCCACGGATGAGCACAGATGAACACGGATGATGAAAAACAACGGCCGTTTATACAACTAAATGACGTCAACCACATTTTTGAGGATGATGATTTGCATGTCCTCACCCATATTTCCTTGACAATTGGCGCCGGCGCTTTCGTAACGCTGGTGGGCTCTTCGGGCGTGGGAAAGTCGACACTGCTGCGTATCCTGGGCGGATTATTGCCGCCAACAAGTGGCGAGGTGTGGCTAGACGGCCGTTCTCCCCTCGAATCCCATGCGCCCGTCGGCATTGTCTTCCAACGTGACAATTTAATGCCCTGGCGCACTGCCTATGAAAATGTACGCCTGCCTTTGGAACTCAAAGGCATAAAAGGTACTGAGTCAGATGAGAAAGTGCGCGCCATGCTCAATCTGGTGGGATTATCTGGCTTTGAGCAAAGTTATCCTGGCCAATTGTCTGGTGGCATGGCGCAGAGAGTCGCGATTG
>CAYGMR010000429.1:0-5252 GCA_964350725.1 uncultured Ardenticatenaceae bacterium
TAACACAAAGCGTAAGCTCAAATTGATTGTTTGTAAGTTTGGCATTAGATTGAATTTGTTTCCGACTTTTGATGGATAACAACCGTGACTTTTGCAATGGCTACTCTGAGTAGCGTAGCAAATCAGTCAGGTCTGCCCCGCGAATCACGTCATTGGCATAATATGTTATCCCCCATGAGTCGATGACCGACAGATCGGGAAAGACACACAACGACAGGATATCAGATGCGTCTTCTAACGCCCAGCCGCCGCCAGCGGCATTGATTCCACCAAAGGTATCTGTGCCACCAAGCTGCGTACAGTAGAGGCTCGAAGGATTGGCCGATGGTGGCCCGTCGTCTTCAACTGGTGTTTTGGCACGATAGGCGAGCGCGGCCAGTGTCGGTTGGTCGGTATAGAGTGTATCTAGACTGATAGTGATCTGTGAATCATCATCAGCCGTAAATGTACATACATCCAGAGAGCCTGCTAGTTGCAACGGGTCATTTTGGTTTGTGCCGTAGAAGGGATAACGTGTTTCCACGATACCACCGCTTTGCTTGCAGTAATCGGCGGCAGCGGCGTTAGACATGCTGCCGGATAGCGCTGAATCGTCACCTGCGCCACTATTGCAAGCTGTGATCATTAAAAGTCCCAGAAGCAACAGAATGAATAGACTCGCTTTCTTAATCTTTTTGACCGTGTTAACGGCCGTTTTTGCACCCTGAACGGTGTATACTTGCCCACCGAACTGGGTTGGTTTCTCTTTTTTGCGCATACTAAAAATCTCCTTAATAAAATGCTATTAAATAAGAATGCGAGCATAACTAACATTTTACAGCTTTGCAAAAGTTGTCAGTTACGTTTAGTTGTTTCTTTGATTATTGGCATTATACTGGTCTAAAATGATTTAGGAAGAATAGATATGCGACAAAATGAAGAAAATGGGGTGCTGTATTTGCAGTTTGAGAGGTTGGGGGACAACGGCCGTATCCAACATGCAGTCTTTACGCGTCAAGGAGGCGTCAGTCCTGAGCCATTTAAATCACTCAATCTCAGCGTCTCCGTGCCAGATGAAAAAGCACGCGTTTATGCCAATCGGCGGCGCGCTTATGACCTTTTTGGTCGTGATACTGACACAGTCGTCCATGCCCATTTGGTGCATGGTAACGCTGTGGCGCGGGTCACGCAAACCAATAATGGCACTTGGATCAGGCATGTCGATGGACTCATTACCAACGAGCCAAACTGCGCCCTCACGATGAATTATGCCGACTGCACACCTATTTTTCTGTACGATCCTGTTGAACATGCGATTGGTTTGGGTCATGCAGGTTGGCAAGGCACGGTTAAGGATGTGCCGGGCGCTTTGGTTCGTGCCATGCAAACCGAATTCAACAGCGATCCTACAACGCTTTGGGCAGGTGTGGGGCCGTGTATCGGTTCTTGTTGTTATGAAGTGGATGAGCCAGTTATTAGTCAGGTACGTGCTGCTTTTGAAAACCCAGAAGCGTTGTTGCTGTATACAAATGGATTAGAATCTCGTCCACATTTTGACCTGCCAACTGCCAATCGCGAAAACCTGCTGCGTGCCGGCGTGACACAAATTGAGATGTCAGGGTACTGTACAGCGTGCCGCACTGACTTGTTTTTTTCACATCGCGCAGAGAAGGGCAAAACTGGCCGTTTTGGCACGATGTTTGTCTTAGGGTGACTACGGATGTAGAAAAGATCGGATATGTCCGTTATTATCAATATCCGCTGTAGCTATTGGACGAAGTAAGCAACGGCCGTTAACAACACCCACCCGATGCTAATATAAATTGCTAGCCAACCCAACGCTTTGCCAAAGGCTGCACGTGATTGTCCGCCGGTGTCGAAGAGCGCATTCAGGTTTTGATACCAACCCGCTTGTTGGGCTTGTGAAATCGCACGCCAGCCAAGAATCATACTGGGCAGCACGCCAATGATTAAGCTCAACAATAAACGGATGGGAGTCAAAGATTGGCCGATACGTTCTAAAAATGAGAGCGATGCATCTGTGCCTAACAACATTTCTGGCAGGATAAGCAGCACAAAGGGGATAAGGGCGAATACGATTGCTAACAAACCCGATTGGAAACTTTTGCTTGCTGCTTGTTTGGCATTGTTTTGTAATTCAGGTTGCACGGCTTCAAGCGGCAACGGCCGTCCACACGATGAACAATATTTGCTGCCGCGCATTACTGTGGCTGAACATGCCCGGCAAACTTCCAAATAAGCTGTGCGATCGGCAAAAACGGTTGGATCAACCTTGATTTCAATCATTTTATTTTGTGGGTTTTTGACTAATACGCCAGGATTATCGGGAATTGGTACTGGCACAAGTGCCGACTCCTCTTCATCGACAACATCGCCCTGCACAATCTCGTTCCCTTGTTCATCGATAACTGCTGGTAAAGTCTCTTGTGTTGATGAGGATTGACCCGGTAAGATGCCTTTGGCACGCTCAACAAGCTGCTGCCGTTTGGCACGATTTTCCTTCTTTTGGTTGATATCGACCCATTGGATCGTGGCATCGGCTTGTACTTTGCCTGCACCATCGGTGACATAGGCTGACACCTGGCTTAATATTTGGCTTGCTTTTTCGGCATCAGGCGCTTCGATTTCCAGAATAGAGGTGTTATCAAAGCGGCGCACTTTGGCCACGACTTCGTGCTTTTGCAAACCCATCCATTTATTGACTGTGGCGACAATGACACCGTTTTGTTCGTTATAGACCTGTAGCTTAGCCTGCATATTGGCGAGCGTGAAGAGGGTGCAGCGCATTACAATTTCTGCTGGCACAGGAAACGGCCGTTTTTCTTTAATGGTCATAGTCTTTCCTACAAGTGGCTAAATTACAAGGTAGCAAGTTTGCGAAGTAAGAACCCTTTCACCTGTCACGTTGCCACTCAAATTAATAATTCTTTGAGGCACAATTGTAGCATATATAAACAGAATTCTATCTTACGCTCTCATCCAATGCTTGCGCAATGTCAGCGATAATATCGTCGCTGTGTTCTAATCCTACTGAAATGCGTACGAGGCCAGGTGTGATACCCACCGCCAGGCGTTCTGCTTCAGTTAGCGAACTATGGGTTGTGGAGGCAGGATGGGTGGCGATTGTGCGTGAATCGCCTAAATTGGCGGTTAGCGAAGACATTTGCAGAGCATCGAGGAAACGTCGGCCTTGTTCCAAACCACCTTCAATTTCAAATGATACGATGCCACCGCCACGTTTCATTTGGCGGCACGCCAGTTCATATTGGGGATGAGATGGGTGATGGGGGTATTTAACGGCCGTTACCTGTGGGGAGCTAGCCAACCAGTTCGTTAGCTTTTCAGCATTGTCACAATGCCGTTCAATTCGTAGGGTCAAAGTCTCCAGGCTTTTGCTCAACAGCCAGGCATTAAACGGCGACAGCGAAGGGCCGGAATGACGGGTAAAAAATGTCAGATCGTCAATCAAAAATTGATCGCCAACCAACACACCACCGATGCTGCGCCCTTGGCCATCAATAAATTTTGTGGCCGAATGCATCACAAGATTGGCGCCAAAATCAAGCGGTCGTTGCAAAATTGGCGTGGCAAAGACATTGTCGACTAGTAGAATGATGTCATGCGTGCGGCAAAATTCACCTAACCAAGCCAGGTCGATCAAGTCGAGCGCTGGGTTGGATGGTGTTTCGACGATGCACAGACGTGTGTTGGGTTGTACCAAATCCACCCACGTTTCCGGGTGTTCAATTTCTCCATAAGAATGGCTGATGTTCCAACGTGGCAAGATACGGGTCAATATTTGATGGGTTGAGCCAAAAACTGAGCGCGATGCTAACACATGGTCGCCGCTGTTGAGTAAGCCAGCCAATGCTGAATACACGGCCGACATGCCAGAAGCTAACGCAAGACCGGCATCGGCACCTTCCAAGAGGCACATTTTGTCGACAAATTCGGTGACATTTGGGTTGCCGTAACGGGTGTATACATAGCCATCTTCTTCTTTGGCAAACAGGGCGCGTGCCTGTTCAGCGCTTTCAAATGTATAGCTAGATGACATATAAATGGATGTGGCATGTTCACGATGGGGTGAAGAAGGGGGTTGTGTGCGGATAACGGCCGTTTCTAGCCGGGGTGATGAATGACTCAAATCGTTTTTGACCATAAAAATCCTCTCTGAAAAATAATACAAATTTGTAGCAAGATTGTAATAGTTTCTCTTGACTTGTCCACTACAAAAAAATCCCTGGCAGTTCACTGCCAGGGATTTGAATCAATCAATTGTTGACGTTGTTGCGATTAGCTGTCGTTAGGTTCAGCTTCTGCACAAACATCGGCGGTGTTGTTGTAGAACCAGTTGTAGGACATAAGTCCATCATCTGTGCGCATTAAGATGTTGATCTTGTAAGCGCCAGCTAATTGGGCGGGAATATCCAAAGTGGCTTCAATCTCGCCACCTTCGCCAGTTTCGAGTTCACCTGCGTCGTAATAAGGAATCCAAATCTTGGGTGGCATTGGTTTGTGCCATTTGCCGCCCATTTCCATGTCCATAGCCATATTATTCATCGGCATTGGCATTGGCATCGGCATCGGAGCCATATCACCCATGCCCATGCCTTTTTTCATGGGTGGTTTCTGAACGACGCCCATTTGGATTGTGAACGTGTCATCTGCTGGAAAATCGGCCGTGACGATGGAGACACTCACATCACGTTCTACACTACAAATTGTAAAGGAAGGTACTGGATCATCAGCTTCTTCCTCTCCGTCCTGCATTGCTGTTTTGGATGTTGTGCCACGCGTGGCTGCTTCAGTATCTTCTGCCGCAGAATCACCAAATTGTAAGGTACCGCTGTCAAAAACCATATCCATGTAAAGAGCTTCTTCTTCAAAGAAGTAAAGGGCAACAGCGTTGAGTTTTGTCAAGAAATCATCAGATAATGAGTCCTCCGCACACAAGGCACGTGTGGAGGTTTCAACAGCAACAGTAAGTGAGGAATCTTCTACCATGTAACTGCCGCTGGCAACATTACAATCGGCTTTGATATTGACGTTGCCATCATCGGTGAATTCAATTGTATATTGTTCTGGCATTTCAATCGCAACTTCACCTTGTACAGGGTCGGTTACAGATTCCCATTGCCATACGACGCCAACTAGACCGGAGTCATCTGTGGCTGCGGCTGCTTCGTCTTCAGTAGCTGCTTCGTCTTCGGTGGCTGCTTCGTCTTCGGTGGCTGCTTCGTCTTCGGTGG
>CAYGMR010000430.1:0-5236 GCA_964350725.1 uncultured Ardenticatenaceae bacterium
ACCGTACACGCAATGCTATTCGAGCGATGATGGAGTTACGGCCGTCGCAAGCCACTGTGCGGCGCGGCGACTCAACCGTCTTATTGCCCATCGAAAAAATCCATGTCAGCGATTTGATGTTGGTCAAACCGGGCGAACGAATCGCCTTAGACGGCGTTGTCATCAGCGGCGAAAGCAGCGTTGATCAAGCTTCGTTGACTGGCGAATCGATGCCCGTGACAAAAGAGGTTGGTGATGCCGTTTTTGCCGGCACGATTAACAAAAACGGCTTCCTTGAGATTGGCGTCACCAAACTAGCCAAAGATTCGACCATTGCCAAATTGATCCAATTGGTCGAAGAAGCGCAAAGTGAAAAAGCTGAAACGCAGCGCTTTATTGACCGCTTCGAACAATATTACGCTGTGGGCGTGCTTGTTTTTACAGCGCTGGCAATCGTGATCCCACAGATTTTCCTCGGCGAAGATTTTGGCACAGCCTTTTACCGCGCCATGACAATTATGGTGGCCGCTTCACCCTGTGCGATTGTGATTAGCACACCGGCAACGGTGTTGTCAGCAATTGGCAATGGCGCACGACGGGGTGTGCTGTTCAAGGGGGGGGCTTATGTTGAAAATGCAGCCACCATCAAGGTTATTGCTTTCGACAAGACGGGTACGCTTACCATCGGCGAGCCTCGTGTGACTGATATCGTCGCGTGCCAAGCGTGGCAAGGGGATGAAGATGAATTGTTGACCTTGGCGGCAGCCGTTGAGGCAAAATCTGAACATCCATTGGCGCAAGCTGTGCTAACGGCCGCCTCTGATCGCCAACTCTCTTTACCTGAAGCAACTGCTTTCCAGGCAACAACCGGTAAAGGGGTGCGTGGGATGGTAAACGGCCGTGACCTCCACATTGGCAATTTGCGTTACTTCACCAATATCAAGACGACTGGTTTTGCTGATGCCGCTGAGCAAGTGACGCGCCTGCAAAACGAAGGCAAAACCAGTGTTGTTTTGGCTGAGATGGATGCAGAAAACAATGCACAAATCCTCGGCGTGATTGCCTTTGCCGATATGCTGCGCGAGGATGCTGCTTTGATGATCCATAAACTTAAAGATCGCGGCATCGAGCATATTGCCATGCTCACTGGTGACAACGAAGTCGTCGCACAGCGCATTGCCGCACAAGTTGGTGTGGATGCGGTTTATGCCGATTTGCTGCCAGAAGATAAGGTAGAAACGATTAAACGTGTGCGCGCTGAGTTTGGCCCGGTGGCGATGGTTGGCGATGGCGTCAATGATGCGCCCGCCCTGGCAACGGCCGATATTGGCATCGCTATGGGTGCAGCCGGTTCTGATGTTGCTTTGGAAACGGCCGATATTGTGCTCATGTCAGATAATCTCGAAAACATCCCCTATGTGATTGGCTTGAGCCGCAAAACGCGCCAAACGTTGGTCGTGAATCTCGTCTTTGCCATGGGTATGATCCTGATTATGTTGGCTGCCATTTTCGTGCGCGATTTGCCTTTGCCGTTAGCCGTTATCGGCCACGAAGGCGGCACGGTATTGGTCTCACTTAACGGCCTGCGCATGTTGACGTACAAACCATAAGGCGTACAACAGATAAAGAAAAGAGGTTGTAACTATTCAGGTGCTCTGGCCGGTCTCCTGACCGAGCAGACTGGATAGTTACAACCGGTTTACAAATCTAATTCGCATCCAATTTTGCTTCACGAATCCAGCGCGTCAAAATGATAACGGCCGTTGCCATCAACAAGGCCGACACCACGCCACTCATCACAAAGCCACCCCATTCTAAAACCAGTGGCCCCGTCAAAGCACCCACAGCACGCCCCACTGACGATGCTGCCACCACCATGGCCATGACCACTGTGCGGTATTTGGGCACCAACTCAGTCATCAAGGGCATACCACCCACCACTGTGATTTCAAACATCATAAACAAGACAAACAATGTGATGAGCGCGGTTGTTAAACTCGCACTCGTAAATGGCAAGATAAGGTAGAGAAACGCATTGAGAATGCCTGCAGTGATGATGACAGGACGTTTGCCAAACCAATCTACCGACCAGCCTGCAAGCGTTTCCCCCACAATTTCAGATCCACCGATGATGGCTGAGGCAAAACCTAGCGTTGCCAATGTCAAGCCAAAACTCGTTTCCATCCAATCACCATATACAATAAACAGGATTTCGTTAGCGGTCATCACGAGTGCAATATAAACAGATGCCGCCCAAATGACTTTGTATTTCATCACCACGCGTATCGTGTCGCGCAAGCCCACACCTTGTGACTTGGTACTGCCTAAACGCGGAATCATGCGCCACAAAAATAGCACGGCCAATAGGGAAAGCAATGCCAACCAAAAAAAGGGCGCTGACCACCCCCAAGCCTGAATCGCCAATCCAACGGCGGGCGCACCAATGAGCAATGCCAATGACCAAGAATATTCTGTAACGGATAATGCTTTCCCGCGCTGAGAATATGGTACCGCATCGCCTACATAAGCTTGCATGGATGGATCGTAGTTGACTTTTGCCAAAGCTAGCAATCCCATCGCCAGTGCAAAGGTCCAAATGGAGGGAAATACCACCACCGCCACACAGCCGCCAGCAAATAGCAGCAGTGACCCCATCATCACCGCTTTGCGCCCAAAGCGAGCTGCCAGGGGGCTAAATGCAGGGCTAAAGAAGCCAGCGATGTTACGCAGGGCAACGATTTGGTAAACGGCCGTTATCGGAACCCCCATACCACGCGCAAAAGCAGGCGCAAATGGATAGACCATACGCAAACCAGTATTCAAAAATAAGCGACCAATTGTGATTGCAATGAGCTGCCAAGCAAATCGGGGTGTTTTCTTCTCATTCAAGGTGAGGAGTGTAACTGAGATTTGAATTACCTGCCAAGTGTATGCACTTCCATCCCGACTCTTCTAAAATAGGTCTGCAAATTAATTGCTCGAGAGTCATTCTCGCGCAGGCGGGAATCCACACGTTTGGATACCTGCCTACGCAGGTATGACATCGCTCAACAGATTGTGCTACCTCGAGTAATTAGTATGCACACCCCTCATCTATTTAACCCGCGTTTATTTGTGGTCAAGAATTAAAATCCGTTTTGTTTGTTACAATCCCTAATATATCGACAAAATGTTTGCAAATGTGCTAGAATAGTAGGAAATATACCCTGCTGAGATTGTTTTGATCTAAAAAGACCCTTTAGGGTTTTAGGTACGCATCCCACCCACTTTTTATAAACTGGAGCCTGGTGAATTCTAGACCTATCAGGTTTTCACCATAAAACCTGGCAGGTCCCTGGTAAAATAAAAAATGCCAGTGTCCTGTTACAAAAACCCATGGGGTCATAGCAGCTAACAAAGAGGACATAAATGACCACTTCCGATCAAACACCTACCTTCAATATGAAAGTTGTCGTCCAGGAAACTGGGCTTAAACCAGATACACTGCGCGCATGGGAACGCCGCTATGGCAAGCCCAATCCGCAGCGCACAGAGGGTGGCCATCGCCTATATTCGCAGTACGAAATCGATATGCTCAAATGGCTGATTGAACGCCAAGATGAAGGCTTGAGCATTAGCCACGCCGTTGAATTATGGGAGCAGATAAAAACACGTCAAGAAGATCCATTTGTTGTGCATCCTTTAGTAGGCAGTGAACAATCACTTTTCACCGCTACGCTTACTGGAGATTCAGTAGAACTGATGCGCAAGGCGTGGCTGGCAGCTTGTCTAGATTTCGACGAACAACAGGCGCAACATATTATTGCCGAAGCATTTGCTGTGTTACCTTTGGAGACTGTCTGTTTTGAAATTCTACAAAAAGGGTTGCGCGCAATCGGAGATGGTTGGTACACGGGTACAATCACGGTGCAGCAAGAACATTTCACCTCCGCGTTGGCTGTACGACATTTAGAAAGTCTATTAACGGCCGCTCCCCTACCCACACGCAACGGCCGTATCCTTATCGCTTGTCCTCCACTTGAACAACACACATTTAGCCCGCTGTTACTCTCTGTGCTGCTGCGGCGGCGTGGTTGGGATGTGATTTATTTGGGCGCAAACGTACCCTTAGATCAAATAGAAACGGCCGTGCAAGCCATCAAGCCACAGATTTTGGTAACATCTGCCCAAACGCTTACGACAGCTGGTACGACCCATGATATGGCCATGCGCCTCGCAGCAACAGATATACCACTCGCTTTTGGTGGTGGTATTTTTATCACCATACCCCAATTGCATAAGCGTATTCCTGGTTATTACCTGGGTCAAAATTTTGCGACAGCTCTCAGCACAATCGAAAAGTTGAAGCAAACGACTCCTGAGCCATTGTCGATAAAAACAAGAGATACTCAGTATCAAACTGCATTAATTCAATATCGTGAAAACCGCGCACCGATTGAAGCACAGGTGCAGTCAGAAATCCCCGAAGGCGCGATGCCCCTAAGAACATTACACATGATTAACGCTGAATTCGGTAACAATATCATTGCCGCGCTCACCCTTGAGGATATTGCGCTGCTAGATTCTGGTTACCAATGGATCCGTGGCTTGCTCAACAATCATTTGCAGCAAACCCAAACTCCGGATTTGCCAGCCTATTTCCAAATTTACCATGATGCTTCTCAACAATATCTCAATTCTCAAGCTGATATGCTTTTAGATTGGTTAGCAACGGCCGTTTCGCGTTAGGCTGTGTTGATATTTCACTTTTTCGACAATTTTTGAACCATAGAGGCCATAGAGTTTAAGGGTGGCATGTCAAAGTTCCTCCGACAAGCTGCCCTGTCACGCTGCCATTTTTCCCGCTGCCTCTTGCAATTTTATTCGTTATCATTATAATATGTAGGAATGCAAAAATAGTTTTTTAGGCACGCCTAATTGACGGAGAGCAACCTATGTATAATCCACTCACAGCACTACTATTTGGAACGGCCGTTATGCTGATAATCGCCGTCCTATTTTGGCCGGAACAGGGCTTCATTCCGCGCTGGCGTCGCACACGACGTCTAACCCAACGTGTTTTGAGCGAAGATGCGCTCAAGCATATTCACAAATGGGAAATTCAGGGGCGACTGCCAACGCTGGAAAGCATTGCTGGGGCGCTCAATATCAACACAAATACAGCCGCGAGTCTTGTCGCCCACATGCAAACTGACGGCTTGGTCAAAGTCGATGGCGACGATATACACTTAACACCAGAAGGACGTGAAGCTGCATT
>CAYGMR010000431.1:0-1479 GCA_964350725.1 uncultured Ardenticatenaceae bacterium
GCAAAAAGTCTGGCAACAGAAAAATTAGCAGGATGAGCAATGAAATAACAGCCATTCTTGAATATTGACTTTGTGATGTCCAGGTTGTGGATGCAACGGCCGTGTCCATATAAACAGTCTCATCCGTGCGCACGCCAGCAACGGGCAGATTCATCGACATATCTCTGTCTAACAAACGCCAAATAAGGGGACGAACGGCCGTTAAATATAGTTTGTCGCCTGGCTGAACCTCTGCGAGCATCTTTTCCCAATCTAGGTTCGCGACTTCATTCGCACGATTGATATAAAAACTGTTGCCATTTTCAAGAACAATACCTATATCACCATAATCAGGATGTGGCTGGCTTATTGATTTCACGACACCCGCAACTTCAATAGCCGTTTGGTTATTAGGAGATGGCATGACAAACAAGGCAAGCAGCCCAAACATCAAAGTAACCAATACGGCTAACCCCACAACTAAAAAGCGTACAATTCTTTTCCACATTTTCAACCTCACCATTTTGGCAATCGATTCGCCTTACGAATCTCAATTTGATAGACCTGATCCTGAAAAGGGTCTATTGCTCCAATATTGATCTGAATGAGTGCAGCTAGCATTTGCTTGCTCTGCCCCAGCCAACCCGATGACCAACCGTGATTGCCCATAAAATACATAAAAATCGCATCTTTGCGCTGGATTGAAATGTAAGCACCAGGATCGGATAGGCTGGGGTAATATTGATCATAAAAAGCCAATTCATGCGCCGGTGGCAGCCATTCAAGCAACCTGACAATATTCGCATGGGTTGTATGCCGATTCAGTGTTACCCGAAAGCCACGCTCAAAAGATTGCAGATCAATATTGTCAAATTGTTGGTTCATTATCTATACTATACTCAACACAGTCAAAAAGGTTCTTTTCCATTTCTATCGCTAATAATAATCCTCAATACCAAAGCCAAACTGCTTATTCTGCTCAGTTTTGCGAATCAAATTATTCAGCCGTTTCTCGAAATCGCCGGGTCGTTTTCGACCGGTCTCGACATAGGCAATACGAATGCGTTGGTATGCGCCAGAATAGCTTTGAAAGTTCTGCCACGCCGGTTCATTGGCACGCAAAGCAGCCTCGATATCAGGCGGAAACACAAACTCCTTAGCCAAAACTGGCTCCACAGCAGCCTGAATTTCTGGCAAAACCTTTCCCTGTGCAATCAATCTACGCAAACGTTCAATATTGGTTTGTGAGTAGCTGCTGCGTGCCTTACGCGGCGTGAATCGTTGTGAATAATGATCGGCATCGACAGTTCTGATAATGCTGTCAATCCACCCAAAGCACAACGCTTCTTCAACGGCCTCGTTGTAGAGAATGCGCGATTTGCCAGTGTGCTTGCGTGGATAAACCAACCAGATTTCGCTGGCAGTTCTATAGTTCGTTTCCAGCCATTGCCGCCAAGCAAACCGGGTGGCGACGTATAGTCTGGAAGGTTGACTCTTCGA
>CAYGMR010000431.1:1565-5219 GCA_964350725.1 uncultured Ardenticatenaceae bacterium
TCTCTCCATGATTAATTTCAAGCCAAACTGATTACAATTTATCTAGCATTCAAGGGCTTAGCAAATGGATCCTTTTCCATAACCGCCATTCTAATTTTCGTCTTCAAGAACTCCTTTAAACTCACTTTTCGTTCGAGAACAAAAACGATCTCCTCCAATTCGCAAAGAACTATAATTTTTTGAGAGAGTACTTCTTTGCAAACAGATATGGCTGGTTTTGTGTACCCGGATGCTGAGATAAGGATTCCGCCAGCATGACCCCGACTAAAAATATTTACTAAATGCGGAGAAACGTCCGCCTTACCTAAAGGCTTTTTCCACCATTTCATTTCAACCAAGTACAAGTAACCATCGATCTCCACAACACCATCGATTTGTTCTACTATCCCCTCTCCTTCGTCACCAACTACTTCAAAGGCTTCTCTAACTAGAATATCACTGGCATTAAATAATCGATTCAAGTTAGTTTCTAAAAGTTTACCGCGTTTTTGACTTTGATTATCAGGCATTGCAAATAATGAAAATAAATCTGATTTTATAGCAACTAACTCTGCGTTTTTTTGTTTGAGCACTTCAATTCTTGCTTGATGCTCATCTAAGTGTTTCTTACGCTCCTGCTCTTGAGCCTTCTGTATTCGTGTAAAAGAATCCTTTACATTTACTACGCGCCTAATTTCTGAAACTAATCCTTTTGCTTTTAATTGGTCGTTTGGCCAACAGGTTGAAAAATCCTCGAACTCAACTACGCGTCTTATAATCTCGCGGCGTTCTCTCAATGTCTGCTCGCCTCTATCATTTAGCCTGGACAATACAGTGCGGACTATCTCATATTTGTTTATGTTCTTCCGATCTTGCTCAACCCTTAGTTGTAGGTCATGCAAAATACCTTCGCCGACTCCTGCACCTCGAAAAAACAAAATCACGTCCTTCTTTGCACGAAATAACAGAGGAACTGTGTCAACCAATAAACTAAAAAGTTCGGGTGGGTAATGATAAATAATGTTCATTAAATACGAATCTCACTAGTAATAAACTTTTTGCAATCAATTTTTGAGCTATATACATCCTGACTTCAACCAAAATTGCGACTTACGACAAATGGCATGATTCAATAGCGCGCTTTTCATCTTTACAAATGACTACAACGAATTAGGGAACAAACGAATTAAGCCAGTCAAATAAATTCGTTACTTCTTAAACCTGTGCTGAGCTTGTCGAAGTATTCGCTGTAGTCTCCAATAATTCGCTGTAGTTCCCAATTGTAAAGCAAATTATATAGACTCTGAACCACGTCCGACAAATTATTTTTTAAACAGGGTCGCAACGGCCGTTCCCCCTCATGTACTTATCCCCATGTAAAAATGATTATCTATTCTGTTCTCCCAAGTGCTTGCTTGCGTTCTGCAAGGGCGGCTTCGATAAGTGTGCGAATCGCTGGATTTTCAGCATCCTTGATAGAGCGAATTTTCACATGGCGCAGCTTTTTGCCGGTACCTTCCAACAAGCCTTCTGGGTCTGGCAAACCAGCACCTTGGAAAAAACCGAGATTGACCCAAGAAGTATGCGGTAAAATGTATGCATAACCTTCGATCATCTTCTTTGGGCCTAAACCGTAGGTGGCAGCTCTGTCGCCCAGCCGCACAACCTCAACAGCCTCTGGATGGATGGATAAAACAATTTCACGTAGACGGATAACTGTCGCTTGTTGTGTTGTTTGCGTTATTTGTAATAGCTCTTCAAAGGTTCCGTATTTTGTATTTGACATAGTTATCTTCCAGTTTGCAACGCATTAAAACACAACCTGATTTTCAGGCACAGTATAGCTGTAAGCATAAACTCATGTCAACCGAAACGGCCGTTACAGGTGTGCGACGGCCGTTCTTATTGACAACAACAGGTACGGTCAGGAGACACGGCCCTGAGCTTTGTAAACATCAACAGAAACGGCCGTTGCAGACTCGTTTACAGATTTGGACAATCTTCTTATACTTACCCCCATGCTAAAAAAACTATTCATCTTGCTGTTGATTCTGGCTTGTCTGGCAACGGCCGTATTCGCCTACAACCGCCTGCGTGACCCACGCACCCAAACCTTCAGCCAGTGGGCCAATGACCCGCAGGCGCGTGAAGATTTGATCATTGTGCAGCGTGACGCTTGTCCGGGTGCGCCGTTTATTTTGCCGGCCGATGGTTGGATTGGTCTACTCTACAACGACCCCGGCGGCCCCTATTCAGCCAGCAATCCACACAAGGCATCGATATCTTCAGCGATAGCGAGGCCGGTGTCACACCCGTTTATGCGGCTTACGATGGCTATGTGACCCGCGAACCCGGTTGGCGCAGCACGTTGATTATGCGCGTGCCAGACGACCCCCTGCATCCAGGGCAGCAAATCTGGCTTTATTACACGCACATGGCTGACCGTGCAGGCAATGATTTCATCGAAGCAGCTTTCCCACCGGGCACATATGGCGAATTTGTGGAACAAGGGACGTTATTGGGATATACGGGCGAATACAACGGGGAATCACTACGCGACATTTGGGTGCATTTGCATTTTTCGATTGTGATGGATGATGGCAACGGCCGTTATTTGAACGAACTCGACTTCAATAACACCCTCGACCCATCCCCTTATTTGGGAATGTCTGTCAATTATGCTTGTGGTGAAAGTGCTAGTGGTTGCACCGAGCATGCAACTTGTGAATCATAAATGTTCGCCAGCAACGGAGCCTTACAGTAACTATTCAGCCTATCCGGCTCGGTCAGGAGACACGGCCGGAGCACCTGAATAGTTACACCTTACAAACGTTCACTACACGATGATCTTACCTAACTTTTCATACGTATCAGACATCAACGACATCTAACAGCAGCCCCAATTGAACAGTGGCAGCACGAAATTTATGCCAATTTTCACGTTGAATGATGGCAGCATTATCTCCCAAACTTTCGCCGATAAAATCGCGTGTTTTAGGATTGTTACGCAATGTATCCAGGATTGTGGCATCACGGACACGCAGCACAACGGCCGTTTCCATCTTGCCTTCCACCCCGTGTTCAGCCCAACGCGCAAGTGCCCGCGCTAAGTTTTTAGGCAACGGCCGATGACTGGCTTGTTCTAAAAATTGCTGCAAACGTTCAGGCTTAATGCCTTGTTCACGTGCCTTCGCCAATGACGTTGGTGTCAACAAATAAACATACGGTTTACCTGGGGTGACAGGTTGGGCTTCACCAATGCGGGCCGCTTGGAATCGTTCATAGCGGTCAGCGGTGGCGGCTGCCAAGATACGGCCGTCTGGCTGCACGACAATTGGCGTGCGATTGCTATCAGGGGGCGGTTTTGCACCAGCTAACCACGCAATTGCGCGTGGTGTGAGCCGATAAATCGTTTCGTTCATAACGGCCGTTTCGACCATTCCCAGCCAGGCCAAAGGACCCACGAGCAAAAACCGCAGCAAACGCCCTTCAACCTGATGCCAGGTGTCAAAACCAGTCAAATAGAGCTGCTGCCCCACTTCACGAATGTACCATGTGTCATAATTGCCATCCGGCCTTTGGAAATCTGGATCATTTTGTTGAACATGGCTGACTAAATCAGATAACCGGTACCACTCTGAATCACGCGGTAACAGTTCAAGCAAAGCCGTGCGT
>CAYGMR010000432.1:0-5215 GCA_964350725.1 uncultured Ardenticatenaceae bacterium
GCGCTGTCTTATGTGTCGGCCCCACTCGACATCTCCACACTGTGGCCCAATTTTTTTCCGCTCGACCCCCTTTCGAGGGGCAAAACGGCCGTTTTCTTTTTTGCCACCGCTCTCCTCCTCAGCACACGCTTTCTCACCTTTCTGCCCGGCATCGGCGCAGCTGCGGGGATTTTTGGTGATTGGATCACCCAATTTTCATTTAGTGGCGATCTGCAACACCTGTTGGAACCGTTCCTCGTGTTGGCGCGTTATGAACTTGTCCTGGTTATTTTTAGCATTTTAACCATCCTGTGGGCAGTGTGGCGCAACCAACCATTAGGAACTTTGTTGGTTTATTGGTTAACCAGCACTTTAATCATTTTGCTGCTGCAACGCGGCACATTAAACAACACACTGGTAATTGTCCTACCCAGTTATTTGCTCATTGGCCTATTTACCAACACCATCCTGCACAAAGCTATCACCTGGCAATCCTGGTTAATGGCCGCCATTTTAGCGTTGTTAGGCGGCGCGATTGTCGTCAATATCGCCCGTTTTTTGCGTACCAGCGTTTATGGCACCGAGTTAGCCAATATTTGGATGGGCTTGATCATATTTGTGGTGGCTGTCTTTGCACTTTATTTCATGTGGATCTGGTCAGAAACGGCCGTTATCCAAGGCAGTTTATTAGCGGTACTCATCTTACTAATCATCTACCAATGGGGCACTGCCTGGAATCTAACCCATACAAACGGCAATAATCCCGCAGAACGCTGGATCACAACCGCGACAGCCGACGGTTTGCCACTTATGGCCACAACATTACGTGATGTGTCGCGGCAAGTCGTAGGATCAGATTACGACATTGAAGTCCACAGCGCTGTCGATACGCCGGCATTGCGCTGGTATCTACGTGACTTCCAACAGGCGCAAATTGGCAATGCGCTGCCACCCGGCACACAAGCGGCCGCTTTAATCACACCCATAACCATGGTTGAACCGTTTCTGGGCAGCGATTATCTTGGATCAGATTTTGATTTGACAGTTGGTGGCATAACACCGTTAGTTTCAAGTGAAACTCCTGTACAAGATGCGTTACGATTTTGGTTTTTTCATGAAACTAATATGCAACCTGAGCGCGAAGGTGTTATCCTTTGGGTACGGGCAGATTTGATACAGTAATCCAAAAACAAAGTCGGCCTCCGCCGACTGAATGTTAGACCGCGCAGGCGGTCTTCGTAAATGTAGGCGCGGTTTTAACCGCTGGCAAAAAATGACGAAAGAACACGCATTAAATTTGAATACAACAAATGTTACACATACGGCCGTAACCCCCGTCGACGATGGCAGTCTGGCGCTGATTCAACGCTGTTTGAACGGTGACGACCGCGCCTATGTTGAACTCTACAATTTACATGCTGGCATGGTCTATCGTTTAGCATACAGCTTATTGCAACACCAAGAAGACGCGGAAGAAGTATTACAAGACAGCTTCGAATACGCCTTCCGTAAACTCAAAAATTACAATCATAAAAAATCTGCCTTCAAAACTTGGATCTATCGCATCACCGTCAGCCGCAGCCGCAACAAACGCCGCCGCAAATGGCTGCCAACCACGCCCTTAGATGGTCCCATTCACATCGACATTCCTGACAAAGACAATCCTTCCCCCGATGCGGCTCTAGCATTAACTGAACAACAACAAACCGTCTGGCAAGCGCTGGGCGAGCTTTCTCCTAAACTGCGTGAAGTTGCCATTCTGCGTTATTACCAAGGTTTACGCTACGCTGAAATTGGCGAAATCCTAAGCATCCCCCCCAAAACGGCCGAATCCCGCATGCGTCTCGCTCACAAAGCCCTGCGTAAACATCTAGCTGACACCTTTTAGAATAACGACAGCGAATTTGGAAAGGAACGAATTTTTCTGTTGGTCTAAATTCGTTCCTTCCTCAACTCATTGTAATCTTCCTACTTATAGATTGCGCTTTTCCCCCCCTAACTGTGTAAAAGAAATGACAAAAGCAAACCATATTTGAAAGAGGAAACAAGGCTCCCTACCTGAGTTATTACATATAGTAAATGACACAAGATCACGTACACGAACTAATAGCTGAATATGTATTGGATTTACTGCCACCAGCGCAACGACAACGTGTGGAACAGCATGTCAAGTCATGTGAGCAATGTCAGCGCAGTTTGCAAACCGAACAGCAAATCGGATTACTGCTGCGTTCTACTTTGCAAAAAACAACGGAGCCAACGCCACGCCGCCTGCGCCAACTTATGCCGGCAACGCCCCAACCGACCATACCACTGTGGGGATTCAGTCGTTGGCAAAAACGGTTAGCTCCGGCATTTATGGTGTTTTTGTTATTGTTAGGCAGTTTAGGACTGCAATTAGTGTTTCCTATTGACGCAGCACCAGCATTTGTAAACACAGTTTTAGCTGCTGACGTGACTGCAACGGTTACACCTGAAGCCGGAACGGCCGTTCTCATCATCAATCCTTTACCCCAATCACAAGGGACTGAGACAGCTGATTTGACATTGCTCAACACAGGCGTTGCCACCTTGCCCCCAGCAACCATCGCCACCAGCAATCCACGTCCGGCACCCAATCCGACCCCCATCGTCGTCGTCACAGAATTGACGACCAAATAAACCCAATACAACACAATGCCAGTGAGAAGTTATGACTGAACTAACCATTTCACCTGAAGAAAGCACACCAACAGAAAGTAAACCGAATTTATTGAGTGATGTTTTGCAACGGCCGTTTATCGCCTCTTTACATCTTGATTGGGAAAAAGCGATCTACCTGCTCTTCATCATCATCGCCATCGTCAGCCGCTTTTGGGGGCTGGGCGATCGTGTCATGAGCCATGATGAAAGTCTGCACACCCAATTCTCCTACCAATATTATGACGGTCAGGGTTACAATCACACGCCCCTTATGCATGGCCCCTTTCTATTCCACATCACATCGCTCTCGTATTGGCTCTTTGGTGCCAGCGATTTCTCGGCACGGCTGCCTATCGCCATTTTTGGCATCATTCTTATTCTCATACCCTACTTTTTACGTTCGTGGATTGGGCGCGTCGGCGCTTTGTTCGCCAGCTTCTTCTTCCTGATTTCGCCCTATGTCACCTACTATTCGCGATATATTCGCCATGATGTCTACGTAATCATGTGGGCATTGATCATCTTCATTGCCATTTGGTATTACTTCCGTGAACGCAAAGACAAATATCTCTATTGGTTCGGCGCCGCTCTGGCCCTGATGTTTGCCACCAAAGAAGTCGCCTTCATCTACGTCGCTATTTTTGGCAGTTACTTAATCATCCGTTTACTCGTCAAATTGTGGCATGCGCCCTGGTTCCGTGACAATCTCGTCCAAATCCGCACGCCCCTGCTGGTTGTATTGGCGGGTCTGATTGTTGTTGGTGTGGGCTTAGCTGGCCAACAAGTAGCTGCAAAAGAACCAGAAACGGCCGAAACCACAGCCACCAGCGAAGGCTTTGCCGCTGATCCCAATGCAGAACCAACTGACATCGCAGAAACAGAAAGTCAGAGCAATCTTGAAACAATCATGCGTTGGTCACAGATCGTTGGTATTGGTATCCTGGGTTTAGGTTTATTTCTTACCCTCCGTGCCATGCGCCCCGACCTGGATGAATATCCAGAATTTGATCTGATCATTCTTTTCACCACGTTGATTTTGCCAATGGTATCCCCCTTGCTAACCACAATCGCAGGCTGGAACCCGCGTGACTACAACCTCAACCAATGCGTCCTCGAGGGACAAGAAGCGATGGGCACGCTGTCGATTCTTTTCGCACGTATGGGTAATGCCACCTGTTGGGAATCATATTTCCAATCAGGCATTATACGTTCCGGTTTCTTCCTCATGCTAACATTGATCATCAGCATTTTGATTGGCTTATGGTGGAATCGCCGTCGTTGGCTGGTCATCGCCGTCATCTTCTATGCGCTTTTTACACTTTTTTACACCTCCATGTTCACCAATATGGGCGGCTTCACCAGCGGTATCATTGGCTCGCTCGGTTATTGGTTAGAACAACAAGCCGTGCAGCGCGGCAGCCAACCGATTTTCTACTACTTGATTGTTGTGCCTTTTTATGAATTTCTACCGCTCATCTTCTCAATATTGGCGGTGCGCTTGTGGACACAAAAGAAAAACACCAATGAAGCGCTGGGTTATTGGGTCATCTTACTGCTGCTCATGTTCTTGTTGTTTAGCTTCGCCAACTGGGTTTATATCAATACAATCGGCGATCCTTTCACGGCGACAGAAGCAACCATCTTACCCGGCCTCATCGTTGCTGGTCTCGTTTTCGTCGCTGGCATCTTATATTGGTTCATAGTCCGTCGCCGTCAAATTATGGAGAAATACGATTTAGAAAAAGGGGTCTGGTCGCTCTTTGATTCCAATTCATTATTAGATTTTGTACCCTTTGTCACCTGGTGGCTGCTTTTGACCTGGGTTGCCTATACGTACGCTGGCGAAAAGATGCCCTGGCTTAGCTTTCATTTTGTGATTCCAATGGCATTTTTGGCAGGTTGGTATTTTAATGAAAAGCTCGCGCATTTGAGTATCAATGATTTATTCAGCCGCAATGCTTTCATTCTGTGGGGTCTGACTCTACTCTTGATCATCGCCTTGGCCTTCGTAATCGGGCCACTGTTATTGGGGCAAATCGAGCTTGGAAATCAAGAAACAGCAGCTTTGGCGGGCATCGGCCGTTTCTTGGGCAGTTTGTTATTAGCCATCGGTGTTATTTTCCTGTGGCGGCGCTATTTCCATCGTACGGCCGTTTCTGTGCGCCAAACCGTTTTAATCCTTAGCATCTTCACGCTGTTGAGCCTGCTCACCATCCGCTTCACCTATATGTCGAGCTTCCCTAATGCCGATTACACCAACGAATTCATGGTCTATGCACATGGCGCCCCCGCCACCAAAGATGTGGTCATGGAACAAATCGAAGAGATGTCGATGCGCCTTGAAGGCGACAAAGGCATCAAAATCGCTTTTGATAGTGATGTTTCCTGGCCGTTTACCTGGTACCTGCGCGATTATCCCAACCGTGTCTTTTTCGGTGAAAATCCAAGCCAGAGCTTGAACGAATCACCGGTCATCATCGTCGGTAATAAAAATTGGGACAAAGTGGAACCCTATCTCGGCAATAATTATCAACAAACCCAACATACGTTCCTC
>CAYGMR010000433.1:0-5205 GCA_964350725.1 uncultured Ardenticatenaceae bacterium
ATCGGCACGGGTCAAAATTGCGGAAGTTAACTCTACTTTTGTGCAGTTTGCACTTTTTAAATTGGTGTTGCGCAAGTAAGCACCATGCAGCTTGGCAGCAGTCAAATCAGCAGATTGCAAGTTGGTTGCGCGTAAGTCGGTCGCCGATAAATCAGACTGTTGTAAATTAACCCGGCTCATTTCGGCACCCTGTAAACTCGCATTTACCAGGTGCGAATTGCGTAAATCAGCCGCAGTCAGGTCCAAACGGTTAAGATCGAGAATGGGTGTGTGTGCTTTTATCAAGCCCGATTCATATAAAAATCGAATCACATGCCCTTTGCGCACTGCATCCATACTGCGCAAAATCGCGGCCGTATTGGCCCGCGCCACAATACGCACCTCGTCCCCTTCGTTTGAAATCAATAAATCCTTCTCAAAGATCAACTCAGTCATCTGCATTGTATAGGCATTGAGAGCCGCTTCAGACTGTTGCTGCAAGGCGGTTTCTCTTTGTGCCTGACGCACCGCATGACTGTACCACCAGATACCATAAGCAACTGTTAGCGGCAATAGCAGCAAACCTAACCAATCCCACAACGTTTTTCCATCTTGGAAACCTGACCAGGCAGGTGCACTGTCTGGCCAAACAGTCCAAATGAGGAGCAGCAGGGATAAGATGCTCAAAATTACAATGAGCAGGGAAAGGAATTTGTGTTGGTCAACAAATATTCGGATTTTTTGATTTAGTTTGTGTGCTTGTTTGGGCATAGAATGTAAAGACCCTAGATTCTCATCTTTTATAAGATTTGCTCAGTAGATTGTAGCATAGGATGTCAACATAACACGTAAACAAGATGTTATCTTTTGACTGAACAGGATTTTCTTTTGCACTTCATAAATTACAATTTCGATTATGTAAACAAGTTAGGATGTGCGTAATACGCGATAGCATCGCCTGAAAGTTGGCAGTTGGGGATGATGCGGCCACTGGCGACGAGGGCTTGCAACGGCCGTTCCAGATCACGTTTCGTCCATTGAAACAGCTTACGCACTTCAGCAAACGTCGCCGCCCCTAACATCTCAAAATACAAGCTCAACAACTGCTGGCGTGCCTGGCTGCGCGATATTTCGCGTGCTTGCCGCGCTATATCAGGATAAAAACGATGCACGGCTTCATAAACAAAGCTGTAACGCCAGGCGCCCGCTTCAGCCACTGCCACTGGCAAAATCTCGAAATCACGCTGCAGCTGCACCAGCGCGCGGTCAAATGGGCTTTTAGCGGCTTTGCTTGTCATCTGGGTAGCACGGCGCAAGGCGATGGTGTTCAGGGGCCCTTCGCGCAATATGGTTGCATACACTGTCTTGGCGGCGCGGGTTAACAAGCCATCTGCATAAAGCTGGAGATAATCCTCTTCGGGATCGCCAAAATTTTCGCTGAGTGCATAAAAATAAGGCACTGTCGTCAGGCTGACCATTGTCGCTTTGCCACGTAAAATCTTGGCGTAGTACCACTGCTTTTTATCCAGCATATCATCTTTCCATCCCCAGGTGACATGGCCCGGATCATCATGTTTGTCAGCTACTTTGCGGTTGCCCACAACGGCCGTCCACAAACTAGGAAACAATATCCCTTTAATCGGCCAAAAGTAAACAAAGCCACGCTCATTGACAAACTCAACAGCTTGCTCGACCGATTGCAAGCGCGCAGCCTCACGTAAGCGAAAAGTGGTAGCACGATAGGCATCTAATGTCTCAGGTTGAATCGTAGGCATGGGTTGTTACTCTCAAAAATCTGCCACGAATTATCACGGATTTTCACGGATTAAAACGGCCTAAATTCGTGAAATCCGTGTAATTCGTGGCAAAAATTAACGCCAAGTCAGGTTTTTACAAAAAGTGCAAACATAGTGGCGTAAATCTGTGGCAAAAAAATCTAAGCAAACTAGGGCGTGTTGACATTTCACTGTTTAGACAATTTTTGAACCACAGAGACCACAGAGAACTCAGAGTTTTCGTAGTTTTTTACTCAAATTCTCTGTGAACTCCGTGTCCTCTGTGGTGAATTTCCTAAATGTCAACAGAACCTAATAAATATCCGGGCGGCGGTCGGCAAAAACGGGGATACGCGCACGTACGGCCGTTACCAGTTCCACATCAAGCGCAGCTGTGAGCAGCATCTCTTGCGAACCCCCTTCGACCACGATTTCACCCCAGGGGTCAATGATGGCGGAGTGACCAAAGAAGCTCGTATCGCCCGTTTGCCCGACGCGGTTACAGGCGATCATATACATCTGGTTTTCGATGGCACGCGCTCGCAGCAAGGTGCGCCAATGGGCGCGGCGTGGATTGGGCCATTCGGCTGGCAGCAGGACAGCCGCGGCCCCCGCCAGCGCATAAGCCCGAAACAGTTCCGGGAAGCGCAAATCATAACAGATCGCCAAGCCCATTTTGCCCCAGTCGGTTTCTACCAGCGACAATTCGTCGCCAGCCGTCAGATATTGTTCTTCGTTCATCAGCCGGAAGAGATGGGTTTTGCTGTAGGTGGCCAGGTTTTGGCCTTTGGGTGTGGTGTAAACGGCCGTATTGCCAAACTGTCCCGCCCCCAAAACAGACAAACAAGACCCCACAATCGCGATTCGATGTTCCTGTGCTAACGCCGCCACTTCTTCAAAAATGCCAACATCAGTTGTCGTAGCATACTTAGCGGCTTGGTCTAAATCATAACCAGTAGACCACAGTTCGGGAAACACAACCAAATCTGAGCCACGCCGTGCCGCCTCAGACGTCATCTGGCGTACAGTGGCCAGATTGTGCTCTGGCTCGCCTAAAATAATATCCATTTGTCCGAGTGAGATGGTTAGTTGTTGCATAATTTGTAATTGGATCATTCTTGACGGAATTTCTTTGCTTCTCCAAAAAGTTGAATCTTTTTATTAAGTTCCCCAATATTCCCTGGAAGATCCATAAATTCTGTAGCCGCCTTGATAGATTGGAATTTAACCTTGTTGAAAATGTGGAATAAGATTAACCTCTCAACATAATTCTTAAGTTGATAAAGCAAAGATTCTATGAGCTCAGACCTCTTCCCCAAATGAACTGATTGATTGCGAAAATAAACCAGATGCTTTAATACCTGTTTATGAAATTCGCGATCTTTATAAAGGAATGATACACGCTTGATTGCAATTTCATTTGATCTCTTATTCAAATCTGTTAATTGCTCTAAAACACCCCAAAGTTCTAAAAACGCTGAATGAAAATCTAGCATATCCAAAGCTCTAGTATATCGAACAATAGCTTCGTCAATTTGTTCCTGATAGGCACATCTTCCTAGTTTTCGCCTTATTTTGAGGTCATGCTCACGTACCCTTTCCCAAATATCATCTTTGATTCGCCAGTTTTTGTTAGGTGCAATGTACCCATGCTCAAGCCAAAAACTCTTTGAAGCCAAACTCCCATCTCGATTATGTAATGTTTGAACTGGCCCAAGTAAAATGCTATTAACAGGCTCACGAGACCCATAAGATATCCTCATTCTTGAACTTAACACCATATTCCAAATCCCGCGAAGCAAATCTAATTTATACATTCCCCTATCAACTGCTTCGTTTTCCGAACGTCCGGTTGTCGTTATACGCACAATCGTATGGCCTGCAGGCAACTCATTTCCTCTAATGTTGCTTTTAATCCTTCGTGATAATTCTTCTTCTATAATGAAGTGTTTAGGTGGAGATTTTGAAAAAACAATCCTATTATCTCCTATCTTTATACTAGACAATAGTTCATTATACTGAATCGAAATTCCAGTCATTACTGTATATGAGTTAAAAGGAGATTTAATCCAATCATTCTCAAATCTTGATATAGCTCCTATCACTTGTCGAGTTGTAACATTAGGGTTCTTAAATACCTGGAAAATTGCCTTATTTAATATTTTCCATTTCTCTACTTCAGGAATTGAGAGATCAGAAAACTTAATAGCTGAATGTAATATGGTTATGTACTCTTGAGACTCAAACCCAACGAATACTGGTTTGCCATCTTCTTTGAAGGTGCGAATTTTTAAAAGCATATCAATTAGCAATTTTTTATCGTAAGATTCCAGCCATTTTGCCATAACAATTATCCCATGCTTAAAAAACAATCAGTCAACAAATTTAATCATAATTATCTAAATCCAACAATGCATTTCACCACCACCAACCAACACATCATCTATACAAACAAAACGGCCGTTTCCCACTTAACTATGTGAAACGGCCGTCTCCAAAACAATTTAAAGCGGCTATCGGGGTTCGAACCCGAGATCTTTGCTTGGGAAGCAAATGTGATACCACTTCACCATAGCCGCATAATTTGGTTAAATTATAACTTCACACCTTAGAATGTCAACGCAAAGCGTCGAGCACCAAAATATACCCCTTGCCACGCACTGTGCGTAAAATCTGGGGCTTACTGGGGTCCACTTCGATAAATTCACGGACCCATCTTATGTGAACATCCAATGTGCGCGTATCCCCCAAAAAATCCGTTTGCCACACATTCTGCATCAACTGGCGGCGGCTGATAATCTGGTTCGGATAACGCGCAAACTCCGCCAACAACTGCACCACCTTGGGTGTCACGCGGCGCTCGCCACGGCCGTCGACATCAAGCGCCCGTTTGTTTAAGAACAACACAATGGATCCAAAGCGCACAACTTCCTCTTTATATTGATTGGCCGGCAATAAATCACGTACGCGGTTAAGCAATTTTCGGGATGTGAACGGCTGCATCAAATAAACATCAGCTTCGGCCGTTTCATCAACAGGCGTGTCGTTATTTCTACAATGCACAATGGGGGTGTCGCCAATATGCGTCCGAATCCGTCGGCAAGTACGCGAACCACTCGAACGCATCGAAGAAGCATCAAAAACAACCAGGTCGGGCACATGCGAATCAAGCCAATCAAACGCTGCCGCACCAGTCGTGGCTATAAAGACTGTATAGCCGACCTTGCGTAAAGCAGGATCAAAAGAATCTTGCGCCGCTCGCTGCCCTTCTACCAACAGTATCGTCGCTGTATTCATTGTCCCTTCGTCGCTATCATTGCTCTCTTCTAAAGAATTGTCTACATGATTTCTGGCTAACTTTCACAAATTATAATTGGAAAGTCAATGTGAGCAAATGATTAAAAATGGGTTTTTGGAATTTAAAAGAGCTTTGCATCCCAATGCTGTATTG
>CAYGMR010000434.1:0-5147 GCA_964350725.1 uncultured Ardenticatenaceae bacterium
CTGGGAAGAAATTGATTATCAACCCGCAAACAGCAGTGGAGGCGAAAATTGGGGTTGGCGTTGTTATGAAGGCAACCATGCCTACAATACCAGTGATTGCAGCCCGCAAGGTAGTTATGATTCTCCAGTAAATGAATATAATCATACGGGTGGCCATTGTTCAGTTACCGGTGGCTTTGTCTATCGCGGAAGCGATTTATTGGCACTCGATGGCCATTATTTGTTTGCCGATTACTGCTCAAGGCAGTTTTGGTCGTTGAGCGGAACCAACCATGATTTAACTGCTTTTGGCATACCTTCAACAACTGGCGGTAGTCTGGGTAATCCGACAGCTTTTGGCGAAGATGTGGACGGCAATATTTATGTCGCAGAAGATTTTTCCAACGCCTCGATTTTTAAGGTAACGGCCGTAACGCTGCCCTGTATGGATGAGACACCGATATCTGTTTTGCCAATTATCATGTCGAGCAATTCTGATGTGGAGCTGTCTTGGAGCGATAATGCAGCCAATAAGGGCGGCTATGCGATTCACCGCGCAACCATGCCTTACTTCACACCCAATAGCGGTACTATCCATGCAACATTACCGGCAGGCAGCGAGGTTTATACGGATACAGATGCCCTTGGTGATGTGGATAAGAATTACAGTTATGTGGTGCAAGCACGTAATTGTGATGCCAGTGCGCTGGCCAATTCTAAAGAAGTTGGCGAATTTGATTTTTCGGTCGTGCAAGGGAATTGAAGATAGTCAGGGATTTTCGCCAGTAGCCGCGATTTCCAAATCGCGGCTACAAAACCAGGGGGCAATTCGTTCCTCCCACAATTCGTTGTTGTTATTTCTATTGAACAGGTAAGCCAGAAACGGCCGTTTCTGGTACTTCTGGCAAGCCACTTACATCTGTTAACGCGCCTAAAAAAGCGACCAAATCCGCTTTTTCTTGATCGCTCAGCTCAAACCCCTTAATCAAGGGGTCCACATATTCAAAATCATGTACACGCCCGCCACCAGCTGCATAAAATTCAACGACCTGTGGCAGAGTAGCAAAAGAGCCATCATGCATATAAGGTGCCGATTGGGTGATATTTCGCAAAGTCGGCACGTTGATAGCCCCATAAACATCCTCTGGGCGTACGCCCGCACGGCCAGGATCATCACTATCCACACCAATTACCCGGAATGTTTCTGAAGCAAAAGCAGGCGGTGTATGACACTGGCTGCAATTGGTCGTCTCTGAGAAAAAGAGCGCCAGGCCGCGTTTTTGTTGGTCAGTTAATGCCGTGGTATCACCGGCTGCGTAACGATCATAGGGGCTGTTTGCACTGACGAGCGTGCGTTGGAACGCTGACAATGCCGCTGTAATTTGCTCAAATGTAAGCGGTTCGCCCGTGTTGAAAGCCGTCTCAAATAAATCGACATAGGCAGGAATCGCTTGCAAGCGCAGTACAAGTTCATCCGGATCGTTGGCCATTTCGTTGGGCAGGGTGAGCGGCAGTTGTGCCTGTGATTCAAACGCGGTTTCGCGCCCGTCCCACAACAGATATTGGTTGTAACCGCTGTTCCACAAGGTTGATACATTGCGAGCGGGAATGCCAGCCCGCGCTTCACTGACGGGACGGCCGTTGCTAAAGCCTAGTTCCGGTTGATGACATGTCGCACAGGAGATATCGTTGTTAACCGAAAGCACAGGGTCAAAGAATAATTGGCGCCCCAGTTCGATTTTTGCAGGCGTCAATGGATTTTCGGGCGCTTTGGGCATGGGTGGAAATTGGTAGGGCAGATTGGTGGGAGGGGGTACGGCCGTTGCTGATTCATTAAACGCAGTGTCGGTAGCTGCGGGAACAGTTTCTGTAATGGAAACGGCCGTTGGAACAATGGTTGCGGTGGTTGTCTTGGGATCTGGAGTATTGGAACAGCCTATAATGAAAAATACGATTCCTATAACACTCAAAAAATTTTTTAAAAACAGGGTTGCACTTTTATGCTTTTTCATGTCCATGACCTGAACTTTAACCCGAATTTTGCGGCACGCAAACAAAAAGAGACAGCTATTTCGCTGTCCCTTTTGTGAACTATTTACTTTAGAAAAAGCAAACCTGATGCGTAACTATTCAGGCTTCCTGCTTGTGGCACGGTCAGGAGACCGGCCACGAGCGAGTCGTTATCACAGTTAAATGATTTGTTGATTGTCTCGTTTGCTACCAACCCAAACCGCTACACTCAAAAGCCCTAAGAGTGCTGCAACTGCAACTGGCAATAAAGTTGTTGCGGTGCTGCCTGACAAATCATTCAAGCCAACGGCCGTTGGATCTTCGACGCGCAGATTGTCAAAATCACCGGTGTCGCCATTTTGCCAATTATCAGAAGCAAAATCTACTTCAACAATGTCGCCGCCGAAAATAGAGGGACTTGCAATGAGATTGCCATCGTAATAATAATTAACATTTGTAGCTGTACGTTCAATACGTGCTGTATGATAACCACCAATTATCCAGTCTACCCCGGTATCAACTGTAATTCCACTGCCATCGGCAACATTAATATCACCCTGCCAATCAAATGTCATTTGACCTGAATTGTCGCCAATAGCAGAGAACACGGCGACTATATAGTCGGCACCACCAGTATCACTAACATCTACATCAAATGAAATGTCAACACCATTTGAACCACCGGCTACATAACATCCAACATAATTACTAGTACCTAACCCTGGATCTTCATTCAATCTTAAATGTTGGGTGCCACCGGCTGGATTAGCTGTGCTAATCTCCTGAGATGCCGGGGTAGCTCCAAAATACGTCCAATTATTTTGACCATTACAACTACCTGGAGCAAAGCCATCGCCAGCTTCAAAATCTGTGGTTAACAAACCTGGTACTAAGCTGCTACCGCCAGACATCGGACTCCTCAAAGCCTCATTTGATTTGGTGCTTTGATTTGCGTCGTCGGCTGCTACAACGGTTACTCCCATCACGAGTACAAATACTGTCAACAATAATATAATCAATGTGGTTTTTTTCATCTTTATTACCTCCTAGTAAATTCATTCTCTTCCACGGTTTTGTGAACTATCTCACGAATGCATTATATCAGATGGCGGTCGACTTTTGGGTTCGGTTATGGTTAGAATATGGTTCGGTTTTGGTTAAGAAGTGAGTTGAAGCATACTACAACGAGACTTTGCTAGGAAACGAATTTTTGAACGAAAATTCTGAACGATTTTTTACTGTTTTGAGGTCAAAAATGATTTTGAAACACTCGTAATAATATCCCCAAAATCGATCTCTCGTTGTAGTATTAAGAATGAGCAGATACTGCTGCGACTTTACGGCCGTTTCTGCGTAATGGCTAATGTGACAGACCCGGTACATATTGTAATCGGCCGTTTAATATATCTTTACCAATCGATCTGCATCGATTATCATAAAAACTACTAGACTAACAAACTTTTCCCTGAGGAATGTAACCATGCAGGAACCTGCCTTAAAATTGATACAAACCCAACCTGATCAATCCCGCTTATCGATTTTCGCCAGACGTTTACTCGATTGGCTGATTGCTGATTTAAACCAGAGTGACGAACCCGTAGCCGACTTTACTGAATCACGCGCCAAGGCATTGCTGCGTGCCGCTGATTTGTTGGATGATCCCACGCGCCACAGCTTCGAACGCCTGGTTGAAAACGAAACGGCCGTACGCTGTGCATTCTACGACTTATTGGCCGAGAGCGGCCTGGATGCCGATGACGAAGTAGCCGCTTTAGGTGCAACCAGCGCGGCTGCTGTAAGCGACAAGCAAGAAGCTGTCAACTGGTTGGCCTTGTCGATCGCTGCATTTGCTTGGAAAAGTGGCTATCCGCTTTACAGCCTTGACCCCGCTTCGCCACCCGGAACCTACAGCCCGGCGGGGCAAGTGCTCAAACGTGCTGCCTATTTCATGCGCCAACAAGTGCAGCGCAGTGCCACCGAGCGTGACAAACTCGGCCGCCAACTTGCTTATGATGCGGCAGCGATGGCACCCGGTACCCCATCCCTGGATGAAATGCCCGATGCCCAAGCCCAACTGGCACCCATTCCGCCTTATTACCGTTCGCCGATACCGGTCAATTATCCCGAGATGTCCAGGGAGACATTACAATTAGAAGAAGATAGCTCACCTTCAGAACAAGAAGCAGAATCAGTAACGGCCGTTTCGCGTGGCACCCCCCTGACCATTACCGTTGACGATCTGACTCCTGGAGAATCACAGCCCGTGCGCCAGACGCCTATTCAAATCACAAGTGACCAGGTACAGCCACCACCTGCGCCCACGCCCCAACCACCAATAAATGTCGTCACACCCAATCCGACAGTTGCCCCCAATGCCCAATTTTCTAATTCGGTACAGCGCAAATTCAGAAGCAAGAAAGAGCCGATGAAAACCACGAAACTGCGTGTTTTGGTGCAGGATTTCCCAGACGGTTCTGGTTTGTATGGTTTGCAAGTGCGTGTGCGCTGTGCGGGTGTGAAAAGTCATGTTGCCGGTACGACAACAAAAGACGGCCGTTTCACTTGTGAACTACCCGTGCCGCTCAATTCTGGCCTGACCTATGATGTTGATGTGACCTGGCCGCGTGAGATGAACAACGAAGTCGAGCGCAAATCAATCACACTCAATGCCGACCGTACAGAATTTGTACTTCCATTTTACCGGCAGCTCACCCCCAAAAATTGACAACCCTTCGACAAGCTCAGGACCGGTTGACAATTGGAAAGTCATGGCTGATTGGTTAAAGTTAACCCCAGAAGATATTGAAAAAAGTGTGCAGCAAGCACAAACCGCGCCAATTACGCCGGATGTGCTTGCTATTCGTGCTGATGATTTAACACAGCGCTCGCGAGAAACGGCCGTTGAAAGCACACTCTTGCGCATTACGACTGCCGACATCACCCCCGTGCCGCCGCAAAGCGAACATGATCCGGACCTGGTGGCTTTGGAAACCTTGATGTTTGGTTTGCTCAATACGGCTCGCCAGCAGCATTTGCCGCGTTGGTTAGGCAATCCTAATTTGAAATGGCATTCAGAGCTTGCCGCGGTGGCACGCGGCCATGCTGGCGATATGCTCAAACGCCAATACGTCAATCATACCTCTCCTGAAGGTGTCAAG
>CAYGMR010000435.1:0-5098 GCA_964350725.1 uncultured Ardenticatenaceae bacterium
GGATTCCCACTAGTTTCAGGGATAAATTCAATAGAAAGTTCTGGGCCGCCAATTGCTTGAAAGCTACCATGTCGACTGCTGCTCGTGTTAGGTTTTAGATTATAACTTTTACCCCCTAAGTTGAGGATGAAATCTTGCATGCCGATAATATCAGCATCATTACATTTTGTTGAATTTGGTCCACCGTTATCGTATATTCTATTTGCACAACGACGGCTAATTGACGGTGCTGACTGCGACCAGCCCATGCCAAAACCACCCGTGACCACCGGGTCACTTTGCCCATCAATGCCTCTACTGTTATATGACAAACCCAATTGGGGCGTAAGGCCATTGATTCCCGGTGGCAGGTTGAAGCCATAATTATAAGTGGCTGCGCCAGAAAATTCAGATGCACCAGGCGGGGTATAAGTAAATCCCCAGGGTTCAATTTCTGGCGGCTGAGTTACCTGATACGTAGAAAAATGGGTAGTTGTAAAAGTGAGTGTCCCCTGTAACGGGTCGATAATAACATCAACATCGTTCCATTCTTCATTTGCCGCTGTTTGCGTGCGTACAAGCAGACGCTCGGCTGATTCGGGTGTCAAATCTAGTAGGTCACTGATCGTTAATGTAACTGTGACTGGTACGGCAAATTCATCAATTGGTGGCCCTTGTGCGTCAGCTTCAACCTCAAAAATGAAAATGTCACCAGATTCTTCACTCTCCAATATATATTTCTCTTGTGCTTCATAGGTGATGTCGGCTTCTCGTTCTAACCATCCCGGCGGAAAGTCAAAAGCGGCATTGCCGGACTGCGGCACAAATTCGCCACCCTCTTCAGGCATCTCCGTTTCTTCGGGCTCAAAGGGCACGATCTCAATTTCGACTTTTTCCTTTTTTGATTGAACACCGCCATCACCTTTTGCCTTCAGGTTAAGTTTCGCTTTGCCATTTGACGGTACACCTCGAATTTGGATGGGAACATCAACAACAACGGTTTCGTCAGGTGCTATATCGCCGAATAAGGCCGTGGCGCGTGTGACTACATCATCCGGTTCCGCGATGGCGCCGCTGTAATAGATGCTGCGATTATTGGGCAGTTTGACGGTGACATTGCTGGCTGCTTCGTCACCGGTGTTGGTGACGCTGAGGGTAAGCAAGCCTTCAGCCCCAAATTCGAGCGGGTCAGATGGTATGGTGACATCTAGTTCGAGCGTTTTACGGCCGTTGGGAGCAGAGCTTACGCTTTTGGTCAAGGCTGGGACATTGCTTTGCAGCAAGAATCCGGCGAGTAGACAGAGTGCTAAAATAAATATGGTGTTGGGTACGCGATGTTGGCGCATGAACTTGCCTCATTGTCGGTTTAAGCCTTGGCTGGTAAGGGCATGTTTGTTTGTACAGATTAAAAATGGCTGGTTTTATCTGCGAATTACAACATAGGTAGCATAACTTATTGTGAAATAATGCGCAATAGCTCTACGGTACTAATTTTGGATACTGTTATCTTAAAATATTCGGCTCTTTGGGAATCCAACGGGTATGTCCCACATGTAGGGCAATAGCGTGCTATTGCCCTACCAGATATTCCGGCCACCCCACGAAATCCTGAAAAACCAAATATTCGAAAAATGGCAGATTTCTGAAATGCTGACCCGCTGATTAGCTGACCGGCTGTTTACAAGGCGTTTTCTCCAAAATAGAATAAAATGGATGTGAAAGTAAACTAAGGAGGCTCAAATGAGTCGTGAAGATTTTGACATCCCTGAAGTATTTCGGCGTGCAATGGAAGAAGCAGGCTGGCGCGATGGGGGTGATAAAGAAGGTAATGATGGTGGCAATGGCGGCGGCGATGACGATGGTGGCAGACGGCCACCACCCCCGCGCCCTACCAATCCGCCCCAAATCAACCGCACTATCTGGATTTTCGGCATCGTCATTATTTTGCTAATGAGCGCCAACTGGATCGTCACCACCTACACGGACTGGTTGTGGTTTCAAGAAATAGGGTACGAAGCTGTTTGGCTTAAACAATTAGCAGTACGTTTAGCAACATTTGCGATCGCCTTTGTGGCCGCATCTGCTATTTTGATGCTCAATTGGCTGCTCGCACGTCGCCATGCGATTCGCGACACATCCCCCTTCAACCCGCAATTCTTAAATAACGCTGGCGTAAAATGGTTGATAATTGGCGTTTCTCTGTTCCTTGGCTTTGCTTTTGCGAGTGGATTAGCTTCGCAATGGGAAGAGATATTACTGTTTCTCAATCGTAATCCATTTGGTCTTGAAGACCCGATTTTCATGCGTGATATCGGGTTCTATCTGTTTGAACTGCCTGTCTTTGAATTTATACAGGGCTGGTTGATTTCCTTAATTTTTGTGGCGCTTATCGGCCTGATTCCGTTGTATTTGATCAACAGTTTGCCCGATATTCAACGCGGCAGTTGGCGACCCGAACAATTCCCAGCCTTCCGTAAACATGTTGCGGTTTTAGGTGGCTTTTTTTTACTGCTGTGGGCTGTGGGCTATTGGTTTGATTTATATGGTCTGCTCTATTCATCACGAGGTGTCGTTTTTGGTGCCAGTTATACCGATATGAATGCGTCGTATTATGCCTTGATCGCCCAAATGGTTTTGATGGCATTGACGGCATTGGCTGTGTTTTATCAATTCTTCCGCTTTAACCTCAAAATCGTGCTGATTACAGGCGGGCTTTGGCTGGCGACATCCTTTTTCCTGGGCGGCATTTACCCCAGTTTAGTGCAGCGCTATGCTGTGGAACCGAATGAGCTTGAACGCGAACGGCCGTATATCGATTACAACCTGGCTCTGACACGCTACGCCTATGACCTGGAAGATGTAGACGTGCGACCCTGGGATAATGTCGATGTGCTTTCAGAAGCAGATTTGGAATTTGATGGCGATGTTGTGCAGAATATACGTCTGTGGGATTATCGCCCTTTGCAAGCCACCTATAAACAACTACAAGCATTACGGCCGTATTATCAGTTCAGCGAGATCGATATCGACCGTTACGAAATCGACGGTCAAATCCGGCAAGTCATGTTAGCCGGGCGCGAACTAGATAAAGACAATCTGCCCGCACCCTCTTGGGTTAATCGCAATCTTGAATTCACCCACGGCTATGGCATCGTTATGAACCCAGTTGATAGCGTCACACCAGACGGGCAACCCGAATTCTTCATTAAAGATTTACCGCCACAAAGTAATGTAGATATTGAAGTAACACAACCTGAAATCTACTATGGTGAATCAACCAATGATACAGTTTTTGTCAGCAGCGGCCGTGAGGAATTCAGTTATCCTAGTGGCACTGAAAACGTCTACACCTCCTATGCTGGCACGGGTGGTGTCCCCCTAGACAGTTTTCTCAAGCGCGTTGCCTTTGCCATCCGCCTTGGCGATGCCAATCTGTTACTCAGTGATGAAATCGATGCGGGCACACGCATTCAATTCTACCGCCAAATTCAAGAGCGCACGCGCCAGATTGCCCCCTTCCTGGCATTGGATAGCGACCCTTATTTGGTGGTGGCAGACGGCCGTCTCGTTTGGATTCAAGATGCTTACACCGCGAGTACCCGCTTCCCATTTTCAACACCGACGGGCAACGGGTTAAATTACATTCGCAATTCCGTTAAGATCGTCATCGATGCGTATAATGGCACCGTCGATTTTTATATAGCTGATAGTGAGGATCCCATTATCCAAACGTATGCCGAAATCTTTCCCGATCTATTCCATCCGTTTAGCGAATTTCCCGCAGAATTAGTTAGCCATGTGCGTTATCCACAAGACTTGTTTGAAATCCAGGCCAATCAATATTTGGCCTACCATATGACCGATACCCGTGTTTTTTACAATAAGGAAGATTTATGGGAGGTTCCAACAGAAATTCTTGACGGGCAAGAAGAATCAATGGTGCCCTATTATGCCTACTTGCGCCTGCGTGAAGAGCAAGAACCAGAATACCTACTGATCCAACCTTTCACACCCGCCGAACGCGACAATATGATCTCCTGGATGGCAGCACGTAACGATCCGGGACATTACGGCGAACTAATCGTTTACGAACTGCCGAAACAAGTATTAGTCTTTGGCCCCTTGCAAATTGAAAGCCGCATCAACCAAGAACCAGAAATTTCGCAGCAGTTTTCATTATGGGATCAGCGTGGCTCCAATGTGATCCGTGGCAATCTGTTGGTTATTCCGCTCAGCGACAGCTTCCTCTATGTGGAACCCATCTATCTATTGTCTGATACCAGCGCCTTGCCAGAATTAAAGCGTGTCATCGTGGCGACTGATTCACGCATCGCGATGCGTGAAACGTTCCAGGAAGCGCTGATGGCCTTGATTGAAGCAGAGGTCGATGAAGCGGCGTTGAATGCGGCTTTAGAGGCAGCAGATATTGCTGTAGATAATGAGGGGGATACAGAAACGGCCGTTCCGCAACCCACACGTCCCGCAATCGACATCGATGCCAGCATTGAAGAAATCATCCAATCGGCCAACAGCCACTTTGAAGCCGCAGAAGCCGCGCAGAAAAATGGCGATTGGGCCATATATGGTGAAGAGTTAAAGGGCCTGCAGCAGGATTTAGAGCGCTTGATGGAACTGACCGGAGAGTAAAAGTTACACGGAGTTTCACAGAGGAAAATCGGAGGGTCACGGAGAAAAACTGGAGAAAAACAATCTCTTCAAAGCCTCCGAGAAACTCCGTGCCTTCTCTGTGTCCTCCGTGTAACTGTTTTAGCCCATTTCATTCCCCAATAATCTGGGCAATTAGCTCGCGTTGGCGCGGGCGGTTGTCAAAATCCACATAGATGATTTGCTGCCATATGCCGAGGGTTAGACGGCCGTTTATAAAAGGGATCGTCAGTGAAGGTCCCAACAAAGCAGCCCGGACATGGCTGTGCCCATTGCCATCCCCCCAGCGTGCATTATGCGCATAATGTTGATCCTGCGGCACAATTTCATCAAACAAACGCCCCAAATCCGCCACACAGCCATCCTCAAACTCAATCGTCGTTACCCCGCTCGTCGCCGATGGACAAAAAACAGTCACCGTTCCATTTTGCAAATCAGACTCAACCACAGCAGC
>CAYGMR010000436.1:0-5090 GCA_964350725.1 uncultured Ardenticatenaceae bacterium
GGTTTTGGTAAAATCTGGTGTGCCTATGCCAATGTCCGCACTGGCTTAGGTTATGCGACAACTGTCGAAACGGGTGTAAATGGCACGATTCAGCAATTTGAAAACGGTTTTATTATCCAGCCGGATGGGGGTAATGTCAGAGCTTTGAATTACAATGGCACCTGGAAATAAGATGAAACAGGGTGTCTGCCTGTTCATAATTATTATTGTTGTGATCGGTTGTTCGCCGCCGCAAAACAATCTTGAAGCAACGGCCGTTGCAATAGCCAATATCACGCTTACGGCCGTTGCTGCAAAACCAACCCATATATCAACGGCGCAACCTGTTGTGACTAGCACAGATGCTGCAACAGCCCAAATTGAATCTGAAGCAGCGCCAGCTACTCTGACCAGCTTGCCAACGACTCTACCCTCTACCACATTCACCGTAGAGCCAACGCCAACTGATAGTGCGACACCTTCAACGGCTATACAAACGGCCGTGCCCACTTTGGACACGGTCCAAACGGAAATAGTTGCCGCAACTGTTATACCTACGCAAGCAGTAGCCACGTCAACAGTAGAACCAGTTTTGCTTGACGCGCCACCTGCACAATTATCACCAGCACAGGTGGGTCCTACTGCGCCTGTCGTTTACGAAACAACCCTCAGCATCCCAACGTATGGCTATGAATCCGGCTTTGTGCCTACGACTGAACAGGATGCCATATTTCCCTACCCGCGCCTTGATTTCTCGCAGGTCAGCGGGCTGACGGCACGCACATATCAGGCCGTTGTGCTCGAAAATGGTTACATCTCCGTGACGGTCTTGCCGGAGTTGGGCGGCCGAATTTACAGCTTGCGCGACAAAGCGACGGGACGTGAGTTGTTGTATCAAAATCCAGTCATCAAACCCACAAGTTGGGGCTATCGTGAATGGTGGTTGGCTGCGGGTGGCATTGAGTGGGCTTTTCCGGTTGAGGATCATGGACTGAATGAGTGGCGACCCTGGCAATATGTACTTGGTTCTTCTGGCTATGGCACGGCCGTAACCGTCAGCGATGTAGAAGACCGCAGCGGCATGGAGGTTGGCGTGACGATCTCGTTAGACAGCGGCCACGCCTATGTCACATTACAACCTTGGGCACGCAATATTTCAGGTCAACCCCAACCCTATCAATTATGGTTAAACGCGATGTTAACTTTAGGTAATAACACCGTTTCAGAACAAACACAGTTCATCGTGCCAGGGAACGAAGTGATTGTGCATTCAACTGGCGATGGTGGCGTGCCTGGTTCTGGCGGCACAATGAATTGGCCTTATCAAGATGGTCGCGACATGAGTATGTATGGTAACTGGAATGGGTATCTAGGCTTTTTTGTGCCTGCAGGACACGGTTTTAGTGGCCTTTATGATCACAGCAACGGACAAGGCATTGTACGTGCCCATGCCCCCAACTGGCCGTCTGGTACCAAGTTTTTCGGACCTTCTACGTTATCTCCCTCATTATGGACTGATGATAACAGTAACTATGTTGAACTATGGAGCGGCGCAACCGGCAGTTTCTGGCATTCAGCCACCATAGAACCGGAGCAAACCGTCACCTGGACAGAACATTGGTATCCCATCAACGGCAGTGGTGGCTTTAACTATGCCAACCGGCTGGCGGCGCTGAATCTGATTGATACGGGCAATGGAGCCGAAATAGGCATTGCCGTCAGTACCTATTTCAGTGGTGACATCATTCTGTGGTTAGGCGAGGAAGCTGTCGCAAGTTGGCCGGTGCAAATGGGGCCTAGTCAAGCGTTTCGTGTCAATTGGCAGCGACCTGAAGGTACATCTGGCAGCCTGGGCTTACGTCTGCAAGCAGATGATGGCTCAACCGTTGCCCAATTTGGAGCCATGCCATGAGTATAACTGATCCTTTGATCGGACAACGTATTGATAATTACCACATTAAAAGCAAGATCGGTGAAGGCGGTATGGCGGTCGTCTATTTGGCCGAAGATACAGCCTTGAAGCGTGCTGTGGTGATTAAGATGATGCTGCCACATCTGGCACAGCAGGAGGAACTGCGTCTACGCTTCCAGCGTGAAGCACAAGCTACAGCACAACTGCATCATCAAAACATCGTGCCGGTGTATACGACCGGCATTGCGCCCAACGGGCAGCCTTATATCGCTTTCCAATATGTGACTGGTGGTTCGCTAAGTGACAAATTACAAGCATTGAACAGCCAAGGACAATGGATTTCGGTAAGCTACGCTTTGTCAATAGCTCGGCAGATTGCAGCGGCACTTGTTGTGGCACACAACGCCCATATCATTCACCGTGATTTGAAGCCCAGTAATATTTTGTTACGTGATGATGGCACACCGGTGCTGGCAGATCTGGGTATTGCGGCGGTGCAGCAGGCGACTGTTCATCTGACCCAAACGGGGGGTATTTTGGGCACGCCCGATTATATGTCACCGGAACAGGCCGGCAGCCAGATGATCGACGGCCGTTCCGACATCTATTCCCTGGGCGTCATTTTGCATGAACTGTTGAGCGGTCAGTTACCCTTTGAGGCAAATTCGCCCTGGGCCATGGTACATCATCATGTGTATGAGCAGCCAACGCCGCTGCAGCAGGTGCGATCCGACCTGACGCCGCAGACCTATCAGGTTGTGGCCACATGTCTGCAAAAGAAGCCGGAGGATCGGTATGTCGATGCGGCGGCGTTGGCAGCGGCACTGGATGCCGCGTTGGCTGCTGAAAAAGTTAATCCGCTGCTGGCTGTCTCTGCTGCGGGGGCAACGATTGTAGAGATGGACGCTGCCGGTTTGCCGCTGAAAACGGAAACGCTTGCACCCACAGCATCGGTTGATGGTCAGAAACGGCCGTTGTTGAAAATAGCCATTGCTGCGCTGTTGGTGTTGATTCTGGCAGCCTTCGCCGTTTTCTTGTGGCGTTCCAACGCAGCATCGGATAGCCTCGCTGAGGCGACGCCGGAACAACAAATTGTAGTTGTAGAAGTGACGGAAACGGTTGTCGTGCACACAGCAACCTCTGTTCCAACAGTTATTCCTACTGCAACGACACTGCCGACCGTCGCTGCTGTTGTCCCTTCAGCCACAGTAGAAGATAACGTTTCTAATTCATCGATGGGGTTAATCGCCTATAGCTGCGGCTCAAATGGTTTGGGCGCGATTTATTTGTTTGATCCGGCCACTGACAGTGAGAGACGAATACCTGACCAACCCTTAAACAGCATTGTGCCTAGTTTCTCACGCAACGGACAAAAAATCGCTTATCGCTCAGATGTAAATGGTGACTGGCAGATTTTTGTCAGCAATCTAGATGGTTCCGACCAGCATGCACTTACAGGTCAGGAAAACGACAATTTTGAACCGGTGTGGTCGCCTGATGATAACCGTATGGCTTTTGTCTCGGATCGCAGCGGCGAAAAACAAATTTACATAATGAATAGCGACGGCACTAACCAGCAGCGTTTGACTTTCAGCAACGCTTACGAGGATGATCCTACCTGGTCAGTAAATGCTGAATTGGCTTTTGAGAGTAACCGAGACGGCCGTTACAGTATTTATCGCTTGTCTTTGCCTGATGGTCAACCACAACCGTTGGTTAGCATCGGAGACTCCAGCACCACACCGGCCTGGTCAGCGGATGGAGAGCGTATCGCTTTTGAATCGCGCTCTGGTGATACGCGCACAATTTGGATAGCCGACAGAGATGGGTCAAATTTGCAGCTTATCACCAGCCATGGAAGCGAGAATCAACGTCCTGCCTGGTCGCCAGACGGCCGTTTCTTGGCGTTCCACAGTAATTTTGAGCAAGCGTCTGAAAACCAGTTTGACATCTGGATGATCGAAATAGAGAGTGGCGACTTGCAGCGCATTACACGCCGGGGGGATTGTTTTGATGCGGCTTGGGGATTGGGGGATGTTGTGGATTTTACGTGAATCTTTATCATACTGTACGATCAATTTCAAAATTGATTCACAAAATCAAAAATTATCCGCTATAATGAAGCGATAGTCCGTAATGTAAGGTTGCTTACATTTTCTGATAAGGAGTGGATCATGAAGGGTTCGAATCGATCACTTATCAGGATAATCTTGGCTTTGGTCGCGGTTGGCGCCATCATTTTGTTGGTTGTTGTTTTAATTATGGATCGAGCTGGGGATATTCCTGGAAGCAATGGAGATGATCTGGATAATAGATTAACACAGCAATTGTCGAATGACACTGTGTATGCATTAGACATTGGCCCACAAGCTGATCCTGCCAAAATTGCCTTGGGTGAAGCGCTCTTCTTTGATAAGGAATTGGGCGGCAATCGGGATACTTCTTGTGCAACATGTCATCATCCTTTGTTACATGGCGGTGATGGTTTGCCTGTGTCTTTGGGCACTGGTGGTCGTGGTTTGGGGACGGCACGTACTCGTGGGGATGGTCGCGAATTAATCCCTCGTAATGCGCCGGAGATTTTTAACCGAGGTGCGGCTGAATGGCAGACGATGTTTTGGGACGGCCGTGTCGACACATACAGCGAAGATATCACCTCACCAGCTGGTGTGCAGTTGCCTGCTGGATTAGATAATGCCCTCGCCGTACAAGCAATGTTTCCAGTGACTTCTCGTGATGAAATGCGAGGCAGAGATGGCGATGTGTGTGAAGTTGAGGGTGAAGAAGCCGCCGACCCTAACCCATTGACCAGAGAATGGAAAATGTTGGCTAAACGCGTCGAATTGGCAAATGAAGTTGCGATGCTTGCTGATGAAGATTTGTCTGCCATTTGGGATGCGCTCATGGCACGTTTGTTAGCTATTCCCGAATATGAAACGATGTTCCAGGCCGCTTACCCAGATATTCCCTTGAATGAAATGGGTTTTGAACTGGCCGCCAATGCGATTGCTGCATATGAGGTTGCTGCATTTTCTTTTGATGATGCGCCTTGGGATCGGTATCTGGCCGGGGATAAAGAGGCACTTTCCGATGAAGCCAAACGTGGTGCTATTTTGTTTTATGGGGATGCTGGTTGTTCTAACTGTCATGCCGGTGCTTTGTTGACCGATCAAGAATACCACAATATTGCTGTGCCGCA
>CAYGMR010000437.1:0-1114 GCA_964350725.1 uncultured Ardenticatenaceae bacterium
TGTATTCTTGGGCCATGTGCACAGCCAACCATTGGGTGAAGTTAGATACGCCAGCCTTCGCAGCAGCGTAGCCAACGACTCGCGTCAGGGGTGAGAATGCCGCCATGGATGACAGATTTAGAATCACACCTTCACCTTGTGCGGCCATGACTTTGCCAACAACCTGACTGGGTAGAATCGTGCCGATGATGTTCAGATCAAAGACAAAACTTAACGCTTCTTGCGGAAGATCAAAAAAATTGTTGTCAGCCGTGGTGGTAGCTTGGGGATGGTTGCCGCCAGCAGCATTGATGAGGATGTCGATACGGCCGTAGGCGGCCATAATCTTTTCAACTGCTGCCTCCAGCAAATCCCGCTTTAACACATCCGCATAAGCTACCATGTAGTTCCCCGGTCCGGCTGCCAGCGGTGTTGTTAATTCGGCGGGCAGATCGGGGTTGCGATCCAGGATGGCGACGTTTGCGCCGCAGCCGACTAAGGCGCAGGCCATTTCACTGCCTAAAACACCCGTCCCGCCAGTGATAACGGCCGTTTTTCCTGAAAAATCATATAATTGTGTCAATTCTTGTAAATTCATACTTTACTCCAATCATGCTGGAACACGCCCGGTTTATCAATGCGTTCATACGTATGGGCATAAATAACATGTTAGTTTGTAGTGACGGCTTCAGCCGTTTGTTTAGCCGCTAAAGCGGTTACGACAAACTGTTGAGTTATTTCCGCCTTGTTGCACTAGGACGGAGGCAAATTTTTGACGGACTGTAGCTGATCGGTCATAAACGCCATTCCGTTTCATATTCAAAGCCAAATTTTGACCCATCACACCCAGGCCGATGAGCCCGAATTGTTGTTGTGTCATGATTTTAACCATTTGTTGCAGCCTTTGTAGAATGATATTCCAAATCATTTTACAGTTTGTAAGTTCGTTTCGCCAGATCATAGGCCATTTCGTAAGCTATTTGGGTGGCATCTACCCTTTCTGCGGTGTCATGTGTTACGAATTGAGCTAGTCAATTCAGGTACACCGCCATAATCTTCGTTAAGAAAAAATTGAAATGAAAGTGGTTATCTTCGCCTAAGATCTGACTAAATCGAAGAAAGTATCTTTAGTGCA
>CAYGMR010000437.1:1124-5018 GCA_964350725.1 uncultured Ardenticatenaceae bacterium
GGATGGCAGTTTGTCTGACATAACATGCAATATTGTGTTTTCGCTGGCTCCAAAAATATAAATAGTGGCACGGCCGTTTGCGGTTTCTATTACCCGACTACCCGCAGGCGTGCCCTGATTGGTTAATAACTTGCCATCGCCTGCTAACTCGAAATAGAGTCGCTGTTCATTCGATAGCAGAGGGACGCCCGCTTGGTCGAGGAGTTGAATGCTGGCGAGAACGGTCTGCCCTGAGCCTGTCGAAGTGGCCTTTTCTCCCTCAACCTGCTCCAATTTACCTGCCATCCCTGCCACTTCAGACTCGCTATCGGGAACCAATGTTTGGGTGATGGTATGTTCAATCTCAACTTGCTCACACCAGCCTCGCATGGCGGCCGCTTCCGTTTGCCCATTTGGAACCAGCGTTTGGGTGATGGTGTGTTCAAGCGGTTCGCCCTTAGTTGGGGTGGCTACGGCTCGAATTTCGTTCGTGCCCAACTGCAGGGGGACAAACCAAACCAATCCATGGGCGGGGAAGGCTGTGGAATCGAGTGCTTTCCTGTTGTAGGAACGGCCGTTGACAAACAATTCCACCTGTTCACAATTAGAATAAACTCGCACCCGCTGCAACGCACCCGCTTTACCCGCCCGAATCGGCCAAGTGGGTGATTCGATGTGGCAGACTGGCGTGTTCGTTTGATACGCTTGAAACAGGTAGTAGACATCTTTTGGTGTGCCAGAGCGGTCTACCAACCCCTTTTGATTGATATAGGGTATCGGATTTTCTGGGCGCAAAGGCGTACCAAAATCCTTGAATACCCATTGCGCTGTGCCCGCCAGATGAGGCAGCCGGTTTTGGACTTGCAAATGCCATTCCATCAAGTCCAACATATAACTCTCGCTCCAATCTGAATCCAGGCTGCCACGCGCTTCGCCCTCACTAGAAAGAGCGACGCCAGGATTTTCTTCGTGGTTGGTTTGATTGGCAATCTGGCGGCGCAGATGTGGCCCGGCATTATGCCGCCCCACATGCGAATCGCCGCCCCATTCGGTGTGCAGCAGACGCGGGAAACGGCTCATCGCATCACGCAAAACAGCCTCATAATCCTGGTAGCGCCCACGATACCAGCCCGACCAGATGGAGGGCGAATAAACATCCACGATGTCTGCGCCGCGGTCATAACGGCGCAGCGCAGTCAGGCGTGTGGGGTCGAGTTGATGGCTCAACGCATGCAGTTCAGCTAAGAATGCATAGACATCATCGTCATCGGTCGTGGGGTGTTCACTCTCCCAATCCAGTTCGTTGCCCAACCCCCAGAAGAAGATGGAAGGGCGATTAAAATGCTGTGCCACCATCTCGCGGAACATTGCGCGTGCCTGTTCTTTGAACCGATCGCCGCCGACGCCACCACGACACCAGGGCAGTTCTTCCCACACGATGATGCCCAACTCATCGCAGGCATCCAGTACGGCTGCGGCTTGTGGATAATGGCCGAGACGAATGAAATTGAAGCCAGCCGCCTTGATTTGTTCCAGTTCGCGACGGCTCCAGGCATCGGGGACGGCACTGCCACGTCCGGCCCAATCTTCATGACGATGGGTTCCGCGTAGAAGCAAGCGCTCGCCGTTTAGATAAAATGGCCCACCTTCGGGGAAATCATACGTGCGAAAGCCGATGCGCTCCACGACTTCATCAGAAATCTCGCCCTGGCATAATACTTGGGCAGTAAGTGTGTACAAAGCAGGATTTGCCGGTGACCATCTTGTCGGGTTTATGACCTCTGGCAGTTCAATAACGAATCGTTTTTCGGTGATGGGGTGTGTGGTTTGCCAAACGGCCGTTTCTCCCACTCCCGTCAATTGCAAAACCAACTCAGTTCCTTCCACCAAACCATCACATTCGCCGTGCAAGGTAAGAACGGCCGTTTCGTCTAGCCATTGTGTAACAACATGTAACTTCACCAACCGTACAGCGCCGGTTTCGTATAGCCAAACATTGCGCGTTAGTCCGCCATACAAAAAGAAATCAGACATGTCAGATGGGATGAGGTTGACGTCTGGGCTGTTGTTGACAGCCACACGCAGTTGTCCATCTGTAGCCGGCAATTCCATATCAAAGGCAGTGTAACCACCACTGTGGCGGCCAATCTCTACTTCATTTAGCCAGACTTGCGCTGTCATCGCGGCGGCTTCAAAGTGAATAAATTGGCGGTGCGAAGGGGATGATGACTTCCTAATCTCGCGCTCATACCAGCCCGTACCGTGTCGATAATGGCGCTCCAAATCCGGCTCCATCGTATCCAATGCATTCCAAGTGTGGGGCAATATCACCGCTTCGGCAGGATCTTCTTCAAACTGAAAGCGCCACTTATCGTTGATTTGTCGCCGATTTTTCCGAACCATCAGTATCATCCTGTTGTGTTGGCCCCCAAAAGTCGGGATTTTTTCCATTGAGTGTCAACAAGGCTTCTAAAAAGAAATAATCACCAAAGATCAAATAGCCATTAGGCACCCATCCCTTGGGGATGTGGAGTGCACCATGTTTGAGCAACCCTTGCCCGGCGGGGTCTGTTTCCCAGCAGTGGGAGACGAGCGCGTTTATCAATGATTCTCCTTCCTCATGCATGTTGTCGTCGTTTGTTAAGTGCGCAAGGCGCAGCAAGCCACAGGCGGCAATAGCGGCGGCGGAACTATCCCGATAAGGCGTTTCGTGGGCGGGTAGGCGCAAATCCCATAAGGGGATTTTATCATCGGGCAGGTTGTTTAGGAAGTAAACGGCCGTTGCCCTACTTGCCTCCAAAAATTCCGGCGCATCACACCATTGAGCTGCCAATGCAAAACCATAAATCAACCACGCCTGTCCGCGTGCCCAACAAGATTCGTCACTGTACCCTTGATGTGTACGGCCGCTGATGGGTGCGCCCGTTTCTTGATTGAAAAAGTACGTATGGAAACTGCTGCCGTCCTCCCGCACCAAATAGTGGCGGCTGCGTTGGGCGTGCTGATAGGCGGCTTCATGATAGCGGGAATCGCCTGTATATTCAGTGGCCCAAAAGAGCAAATGCAAATTTAGCATCGTATCGGCAATGATTTGCCCGCCCTTGTCAACGCTGCCAACTGGCCCCCAGGCTTGAATGTATTGCCCCGCTTCGCGGTACCGTGCCAGCAATTCATCAGCCGCAGCCAAAGCAAGCTGCGCAGCTGCTGTGTCTTTTGTGAGCTGCCATTGGGCACGGGCGCTGAGGCTGTAGAGGAAACCCAGATCATGGGTGATGTGGATTTGCTTTTGCAGTCGGGATTTGAAGGTAGGCAATAGGGAAACGGCCGTCTCTCTAAAAACAGGCTCAGCGCTAGCCGCATAACTCAACCAAAGCAATCCCGGCCAAAAACCCGCCAGCCAGTTGACATTGTCGTTGAGGATATATGTGAGCCCGTCTCCGTATTGGGGGAAACGGCCGTTGAATAATCCGATATTGCGCCGTAGACGTGCGAGTGCATTGCTCAGAACAACGGCCGTTTCTTCGGTATCTTTTTTTATCGCTGTACCCGTCCTGAAGCGTCGCCACCAGCCAGCCGTTGCACTTCCGCCACCGTCGCCAAATTGACGTCGCCCAAAATGCTGTGTTTGAGACACGATGCTGCTACAGCAAAGTTCAGCGCGTCCTCGTCGGCCATGCCAGTATGCAAGCCATAAATCAGCCCGGCTGCAAACGAATCGCCGCCCCCTACACGATCCACGATGTCGGTGATGTCATAACGACGGCTGAGGAAAAACTCACTGCCATTGTAAAGACATGCTGACCAGCCATTGTGGCTGGCGCTGATGCTTTCACGCAAGGTGATGGCCTGGTATTTGAGATTAGGGAAGGTGGCAAACATCTTTTGCGCCAATGCTTCGTAGCGTGCCGTGTCCAG
>CAYGMR010000438.1:0-5013 GCA_964350725.1 uncultured Ardenticatenaceae bacterium
TTCGTGGATGAGGGTGTACTCATGGCGCAGTTGTTGGCTGATGCTGCGGCCCAGGGCATAAAGCCAGCCTATACGGGTAAGCTGCTGGCTGCTTTTGAAACGGCCGTTCCGCAGCCCGACCCTCGATCTCCACTGCCCCCAGCCGCACCATCTTACTCCCATATCGAACCCCTAAGAAAACGGGAGCTAGAAATCCTGACCCTCATTGCCGCCGGACTCAAAAGCAAAGAGATTGCCGAACAACTGGTCATTAGCCTCAACACCGTCCTTTATCACATCAAAAATATCTACAGCAAATTGGGTGTCAACAAACGCTCCTTAGCAATCGCTAAAGCAAAAGAATTAAACCTCATTTAAATTCCCCTTTCCCACAATTTGTTAACCCTAAACCACAATTTTTTACCCCGATAACCACAATTTCTTGTGGGGATTTATCGTGCCAACTGCCTTATCCTATGAACATGAAGAATGAGCACCCAGACAAGCAGCCCCAGTACGAAATCAAGATTGCCGAGCAGATAGACGGCCGTTTGCGGGAGTGGTTCGAAGGCTTAACCATCACCAGCACCGCTGACGGTCATACCCTTCTGGTTGGTTTCCTCCAGGACCAGGCAGCACTTCATGGTGTGCTTAAGAAGATCAACAATCTGGGTTTGACGTTAATTTCCGTCAACCCACAGAAGGAGACAAATGATGATTGATTTACAGATTACCCAAGAAAAAAAGAATGGCCTGAATCCCAGAAAAGCACCCAATTCTATGAATGCAGTTGTAATCACACAATACGGGTCGCCTGATGTACTTAAATTTAAAGAAGTTCAAAAGCCAGTTCCTGGAGATGATGAAGTCTTGATAAAAGTTCATGCGGCAGCCGTCAATGCGGGTGATTGGCATCTCATGCGCGCAGATCCGTTCATGATCCGCTTGATGTATGGCCTGCAAAAACCAAAATTTGAAATACTTGGTACAGATGTAGCGGGAACCGTGGAAGCGATTGGCAAGAATGTAACCCAGTTCCAGCCAGGTGATGAAGTATTTGGGAATTTGTCCGGCTCTGGTTTTGGCGCTTTCGCTGAATATGTAAGCGCGCCTGAAAACAGAATAGTGCTCAAACCGGGCAACATTACATTTGAAGATGCCGCTGCGGTGCCTTCGGCGGCGGTTACTGCTTTGCAAGCCTTACGCGATAAAGGGCAGATTCAAGCCGGGCAAAAGGTATTAATCAATGGTGCGTCTGGTGGTGTGGGCATGTTTGCAGTGCAAATTGCCAAGGCGTTTGGTGCTGAGGTAACGGCCGTTTGCAGCACAAGAAATATGGAAAGGGCCCGCTCGATTGGCGCCGATCATGTCATCGATTATACCCAAGAAGATTTTACCCAAAATGGACAGCAGTACGACTTGATTCTTGCCGCGAACGGCTACCACCCGATTTTTGATTACAAGCGTGCTTTAAGCCCCAACGGCATCTATGTTATGACTGGCGGGTCCATGGCCCAATTGTTTCAAGTGATAACTTTCGGCCCATTGATCTCCATGACCAGCAGCAAAAAGATGAGCAATATGATGGTGAAATCAAGCCAAGAGGATTTAGTTTTCATGCAAGGGCTTCTGGAAACCGGCCAAGTTGCCCCGGTCATAGACAGACGTTACCCATTAAGTGAGGTTCCTGATGCGATTCGCTATCTTGAAGAAGGACACGCTAAAGGCAAAGTTGTCATCATGATAGAACAGAATAGTAACTGATTTATAAGATGCAATATTAATCTGACTACGAACAATTTATAGAAATCAAAGGAGAACTATGATGACTTCAAATCCAAATGATAAAAAGAATGAAAAATCCAGCAACGACAAACTTGGTGCGGGTATTGCTTTAGGCGTAGGCGTTGGACTTGCCATTGGCACCGCGTTGGGTAATCCCGGCGCGGGCTTAGCGATTGGCATCGCGTTTGGTGTTGGTATTGGTGCAACATTGCAAAAAAAGAAAAATGCTGAACAGGATGACGATTAACGCCAAATTTGGTGGGGGAGAAACGGCCGTTTTTCGCCATTAATCTTTTTCTGGTTACAATATGCACATGGTTGCTTATTTGCTTTTGCTCCTACTCATTATCTTTATTCTCACAATTCTTGTCGTAATGGGGTTGTTTAGCTGGCAATATTTCAACACGAAAGGAGTTGCTTACTTTGGTCGTCCACTGGCGGAACGGCAGCGATTTAAACAGAAAGTCGCCAGATACGGCCGTTTCATCCGTCCACTGCTGCGTCCTTTCTCCAGTTACATGTCCAACCCCAACCAATTCACAATTACCTATGCTGGTGTCTATGCGCCAGCCAACAATTGTAATCACAAAAGCTTCGCCCAGGCGGTGCATTACACCCCACAGCCCAACGATCTTTTTGTGGTCACCCAGATGAAATGTGGCACGACCTGGATGCAGCAGTTGACCTATGAGACTCTGATGCACGGTCAGGGGGATTTTAGCGATGCTGGTCACAACCATCTATATGCCATGAGCCCTTGGCTGGAATCCTTCAATGGTGTTTCTGTAACAGCCGCACCGCTTGTTGGGAAGAGCCAGACACGGCTGATCAAGACACATTTACCCGCTTCCTTATGTCCATACAGCCCCGCTTCTAAATACATTTATGTGACCCGACATCCCGCCAGTTGTTATCGCAGCATCGTCGATTTCTTCCATGCACTTGCCGAACCTTTTATGCCGTCAGATGATATACTGCTGGATTGGTTTTGCAGCAATCAGATGTGGTGGGGGAGTTGGCCCGATCACGTAGCCGGGTTTTGGCAGTGGTCACAAACACGCCCCAATGTACTCTTTGTCCATTTTGAGGAGATGAAACAGAATCTTCCGGCCGTCATTCAGCGGGTTGCTTCATTTTTAGAGGTGACGTTGACTGAGGTAGAACTGTTACAAATCATAGAAAAATGCAGCTTCGATTATATGAAAGCTCATGAAGAACAATTTGAAATGATGCCACCGAATTTTCTAGCATCTGGCGATACGTTTTTCAAGAGTGGCTCTCTACAACGTCACGAATCTCTTGCGCCAGCCGACAAGAATCGTATTCTGGAATTTTGCTCGAGAAAACTGGCTGGGAGCGACTATCCCTTTGTCCAATATTACCCAGATGTAGCGGAATAAGATGGTGAAAGACTGGTGAGGCTTGAGCAATAAAACGGCCGTTTCTCGCCCAAGCCCCCCTTTCTAAATATAATGAAGCCATGAATGGCTCCCTGTCTGGCGACTTACTGCAAACGAAACTGTATGTGCCGCGATTACGGCCGTCTCTCATCCCCCGCCCACACCTCATCCAAAAACTCAACCAGGGCTTGCACCGCAAACTAACCCTCATCTCCGCGCCAGCTGGTTTTGGCAAGACGACGTTGGTGAGTGAATGGATTGCTGAGGGAGAACGGCCGTTTGCCTGGCTATCATTAGATGAAAGAGACAGTGACCTCAGCCGTTTTCTAACTTACTTCATTGCTGCGTTGCAGACGCTCTCACCGGAATTCGGGAAACGTGTGTCTGGGATGCTCGAATCGCCACAGCCACCCCCAACCGAAACCATCCTGACAGCTTTGCTCAATGAAATTGTCGCTATCTCCCAAGAATTCGCCCTCGTCCTGGATGATTACCACGTCGTTGATACCGCTTCGGTCGATCAAGCGCTGACCTTCCTGCTGGATCACCTGCCGCCGCACATACATCTGGTCATCACCACCCGCGAAGACCCCAATCTGTCGTTGTCACGGCTGCGAGTGCGCGGCCAACTGAGTGAAATACGGGCTTCTGATTTGCGTTTTACGGTTGAGGAAACGGCCGTTTTCCTCAACCAAATGATGGTTCTGGATCTTTCGCCAGAAAACATCGCCGTCCTCGAAGCTCGTACCGAAGGCTGGATTGCCGGTTTACAGTTGGCCGCGCTTTCCATGCAAGGACGAACAGATATTCACGGGTTCATCGAGGCCTTTGCCGGTGATGATCGCTACATTGTGGATTATCTGGCTGATGAGGTCTTGCATCGTCAACCCGACCATATCCGCAGCTTCCTGCTCCAGACCTCAATTCTTGATCGATTGAGTGGGCCACTTTGCAATGCCGTCACCGGTCAATCGAAAGGGAGTGCGCTGTTGGAGACGCTGGAACGAGGCAATCTGTTTGTCATCTCCCTGGATGATAAGCGCCACTGGTATCGGTATCATCATCTTTTTGCCGAGGTACTGCACGCTCACCTGATGCAGGAGCAGCCCGATACGGCGTCTCACCTGCACCAGCGCGCCAGCACCTGGTATGAACAAAACAACTCTCAGCCCGATGCCATCCGCCACGCGCTGCTGGCTCAGGATTTTGAACGAGCGGCGGCTCTGATTGAAATGGAATGGCCGGCGCTTTTCAGCGGGCACCGGCCTGTCACCTGGCGCGGCTGGGTGCAGGCGCTGCCTGAGGCATTGGTACGCACCAGACCCGTACTGAATATGGGCTGCGCCTGGACGTTGTTGGATGATGGCGAACTAGAGGAAGCCGATGCCTACTTGCGCATCGCCGAGCGAGCCTTGGCGGCCGAGGCCGACGATCCTTCTAACCAGACGGAGACACCGGTTGATGAGTTGGTCATTGTGAACAAAGCAGCCTATCAAACACTGCCTGGTTCCATCGCCAGCGCCCGTGCTTACCTAGCCCAGGCCCAGGGCGACAGCCATACCGCTATCCAAAACGCGCAGCGCGCTCTGCGCTTGTTCCCTGAGGACGAACATTACTCGCGTGGTCTTGCTGACCTGTTTCTGGGGTTGGCTTATTGGGCAGAGGGCAGTCTGACGGCGGCTGGCGATGCCATCGCCGACTGTTTGGCCAATATGGAGATGGTGCGCAGCGGTTCTTTCCAAATCGTGGGAACGGCAGCGGCGATGCTGGCCGATTTAAAGGCAGAGCAGGGCCATCTCCATGAGGCTGCGCGTATCTACGCCCATTCATTGCAGGTTGCGGCGGAGCA
>CAYGMR010000439.1:0-4998 GCA_964350725.1 uncultured Ardenticatenaceae bacterium
ACCAAACCCTTAGGGTTTTGAGATACCTGCATAGCTACTAATATAATTAACAAAAACGCTTTGATTTTTTCAAGCGTGAGGCCATTGTAGCATAAAATCTATTTTAGTTCATTAGATTCACGCTACGATTTTTTTGCATCAGAATAACATAAATGCTTTGGCCGTACGCAGTACAAGATTGCACGGATATGGTCTATAGTTTGTGAACATTCGTTTAAATAATAGGTTGCAATTCATCTGTAATAAAGCGTTCTCTGGCAATGTGCTAGTTGGTTAATACCCAGCCTAAAGGTTTCAGTTTGAATTGCAAGGGATTGAGGGTTGGTTTGTTGGCGGTGTTGACGATAGCAACGGCCGTATCCCCCTCAAAATCTATATGTTGGATTTCATACCCCAGGCTGGTTGCCTTCGTGACAATCTCTAGATAACTTGATGCCAACGGATCGACGAATGAATTGGTTGCCAAGATACGGCCGATACTGTCGAGCAATACGTTGGCACGCGCGAAATTGGTCGCTTGCAACGCTTTTTCTGCTGATACCAACATGAGTTCTAGGGTGATGTTGGCATCAGATTGGGGGTGGCGGATGAAATCGGCCGAGTTGCCTGTTTCGCGCACTTCACGCGGCGGTGGTAGCCAAGCGGTCAAAAAGTGGGCAGTTGGATCATATTGTTGTTGGTATTGGCGCATGGTGTCGTAGAAGCGGATGGTGGTCGTGAGGTCATTTACGGCCGTTTCTGACACTACAACTCCATCCAAATAAGCTAACCATTCCGCCTCAAACTCAGTCAATGTTTTGCCATAAAATTCACGTAGATTCAAATCCAATGCTTCATATTCTGTAGCGGCATCATCACTGCTTGTTGCACTGTACAGTTCACGAAATGTCGAGTAACCGTAGGTGTCGACAAGATAAGTGACAAAACTCGCTGCCTGTAAATAACCGATTTCATGTTGCACTGGATAAAAATCATCAATCAGCGTTTGCAGCGGGATATATTCACCTATTTGAACCAGGGCTGCGGCACGTTCACTCAAGTTTTCCGGTTTGTAGTGGCCTTCACTGGCCCAAACAGCAATGCCCTCGGCTAAAAACTTGATGCGCTGCGGGGCAAATTGGCGGTCGATGATGTGGGTGGATTCATGCACAATGAGTTCGTGTAAATTACCACCGGTATATTTGCGGTCGTTGTAGGTGATCACCATGTCTGAGCCTGCAAACCCGCCTTGACCGATGGTACGGTCGATGAAGTAGATATTGATTTTGCGCGCTGGATATTCGTCGAGTTTGTAGGCTGCCTGGGAAACGGCCGTTTCTACGATTTCACTCAATTCATAAATATCGCGGTGAGCGGCCGTGCCGGACAAGGTATATAATGTGCAGCAATCCGTTTCTGTGATTTCCCAAACGGCCGTTTTGATAGCTTCGGGCAAATTTTTTGAGCTGCCAACATCCACTGTAAATTCGACAACATTGTTGGTAATGTCCTCATCCCCTGCTTGAATCATGTCATGTGGATCAACTTCCACACGTATTGTATGTGATCCGATAGCATCTGTACTGTCCCAAGCCCACGCATACAAACCTTCGGCTTGCCCTGCCCAATTACGATGGCTGAGGATATCGGTAATGATGTGTTCATCATCCACATGCACAGAGACAGTTACAGCATTCACATCAACGTTCTCTGGTACAAAAGGATGTATCTGGAAGGAAACTTGATCGCCTGCATAGATTTCGGGAACGGGATAGAGTTGGATGTTTTCTCGTGTTAAGGCGAGATCGCCGGATGTATTTATATCCTGGCTGGGCGTGATTTGGGTTGGCGTGGGCAAAACCGCTGTTGATGGGTCTTGTTGTGGAGGTGAATCTGTAGGAAATGTAGTAGGCACGGCCGTATCGACTACAGTGACAGAGGTGGCTGTACTGCTCGCTTCTTCTACTCTATTTCCTGTACAGGCGACTAAAATGAGGGCCATTACAGGTAACAATACAAATCGTTTCAAGCTCATGTCGGCGAAAGCTCGTTTAATTATTTCCTATACCTGATTGTTATCCTACAAGGCGCAGGGATGAAACGCAACACAATTTCACGGAACTCGAATAAATACAACGGCCGTTTACTTGAATGCTAAACGGCCGTTGTAGGTCGATTTTTCAAATCGACTGACTAACCAAGTGTATTGATGTTGTTCAATTCCTCAAATGCTTGAATCATACGGGCGCGGAAAGCATCTTCGCCCGCACGCAGCCATTTACGTGGATCATAATATTTTTTATTGGGGACATCGTCACCTTCTGGGTTGCCGATTTGTGTTTGTAGATAATCTTTATTGACTTTGTAATAGCCATGCACGCCATCCCAAAATGCCCATTGCAAGTCGGTGTCAATATTCATCTTGATCACACCATAGGAAATCGCCTCTTTAATCTCTGCGGCGCTGGAGCCAGAACCGCCATGGAAGACGAAATCAACTGGATTTTTGCCCGTGCCAAATTTTTCTTCAATATATTTCTGCGAATTGTGCAAAATGATGGGGGTCAAGACGACATTGCCTGGTTTATAAACACCATGCACGTTGCCAAACGCTGCGGCGACGGTGAATTTATCACTGACTTTCATCAATTCTTCATAGGCGTAGGCAACTTCTTCAGGTTGCGTGTAGAGACGTGAAGCATCAACCTCCGAATTATCGACACCATCCTCTTCACCGCCGGTGATACCCAATTCGATTTCTAAAGTCATGCCCATTTTGCTCATGCGTTCAAGATAACGTTTGCTGATCTCGATATTTTCTTCAATCGGTTCTTCGGATAGGTCAAGCATGTGCGAGCTGTATAACGGGATACCATGTACCTTGTAAAAAGCCTCACCCGCATCCAACATGCCATCTACCCACGGCAGTAATTTTTTGGCGGCATGGTCCGTGTGCAAAATGACGCGTGCGCCATATTTTTCAGCGACGAGATGCACATGCTGCGCGGCCGAAACGGCACCCGCAACAGCGGCTTGCTGATCAGCATTGCTCATGCCTTTGCCAGCAAAAAAGGCTGCACCACCGTTTGAGAGTTGTAAAATGACTGGCGAGTTGACATCACGTGCCGCTTCAAGCACCGAGTTGACACTGCTGGTGCTTATTGTGTTGGCCGCTGGCAATGCAAATTTGTTTGCTTTGGCATGGGCGAATAATTCTTGGACTTTATCACCGGTAATGACACCGGCCGGGAATCTTTCTTTTAAATCAGACATGTTAATTTCTCCTTGTAGAAATTTTTGGTAATAGTTGAGAAAAGGAGAGATAAACGGTTAGCCTCTTATCTATCCTTTCCTGAGCCTTTATGTTAAAAACAGCTTACAACCCATGAGGGAGACCCCATAAAATTGGGGTTTAATTGTATCTGGATTATACTTGAAACGGCCGTCATCTGAAATAGTCCGGCACATTATTCTAAAAATTTAAGGCAGAATCGTTATTTGGTCAACGGTTAATCATCACCAGATACCAATGACAAATGACACTAATTTCCATGTATCAACGCATCGTCATCAAATTTGGCACAAGTGTCCTCACGGGTGGCACGCCGCAGCTTAATAAACCACATATGGTAGAGCTTGTACGCCAATGTGCTGTTTTGCATCAAGCGGGCAAAGAAATAATCATTTGCTCATCGGGGGCGATTGCGGTGGGGCGTGCACGTTTAAATTTCCCGGAGTTGTCACCGACATTGAGCAATAAACAAATGTTGGCAGCCGTCGGTCAAAGCCATTTGATGCAAATGTGGGAGCGATTTTTTGAGATTTACGGCTTGCATGTTGGCCAACTTTTGCTCACGCGCAGCGATGTTGAACATCGTGGTCGCTTTTTGAATGCACGCGATGCGCTCATTGCGCTGTTAGAACATCGCATTATTCCGGTGATTAACGAAAATGATGCTGTCACCACTGAAGAGATTAAAGTGGGCGACAATGATAATTTATCGGCGCTGGTGTCTATTTTGGCTGAGGCCGATTTGCTGCTTATCTTAACAGACCAGCCAGGCCTTTTTACGGCTGATCCGCGCAATAACCCAGATGCACAGCTCATTCCAGAGGTACACACGATTGACGAGACTTTACGCAAATTGGCGGGTGTGAGCGTGAGCGGTTTGGGAGTTGGCGGCATGGCGACTAAATTACAGGCAGCCGATGCGGCCCGCCGTGCAGGCACAGACGTAATCATTGCTGCGGGGCAAGCACCCAATGTGATCACAGCGGCTGTGCAAGGTGCAGCGTTGGGTACACGTTTTCCAGCGCTGGCTACCCCTTTGATCAATCGTAAACGTTGGATTTTTGCGGGCAAAAAACCGGCTGGCAATTTATTGGTTGATGCTGGCGCGGCGTGTGCTTTGTGTGACAACGGCCGTTCACTTTTGCCGGCCGGTATTGTTTCAATTGAAGGCCAATTCAAACGCGGCGATACCGTCTTGATCTTGGGGCCAGAACGCAAAGAATTAGCACGAGGCATTGTGCGTTATGGCAGCGATGATTTACAAAAAATCAGCGGTTGTCATTCAGATGAAATAGAAGCACGGCTGGGTTATGCTTATGGCCCGGTGGTCGTGCATCGTGATGATTTGATATTGATGTAGAGGATAAGAACGGACAAAGTGCGCGGACAACTTGTCATACCTGCGAAGGCAGGTATCTAAACGTTTGGATTCCCGCCTTCGCGGGAATGACACGACTGATAACTTGTTTGTAGACATTGGCAATATAAAAATTCGTTACTTCCCAAATTAGTTGTAGCCATTGCTAGGGAGAAATTATGACAAATTTAGTTGTTATGGGGAAAGCTGCGAAGGTAGCCAGCCGCAAGTTGGCTGTGTTAACTACCAATCAAAAAAATGAAGCCTTGCTGGCGATTGCGGAGGAGATCGAGGCACAGGCGGATGTTGTCTTGGTACAAAACGCGCTTGATATTGAAGACGGCCGTTCCAAAGGTTTGAGCGCTGCCTT
>CAYGMR010000440.1:0-1847 GCA_964350725.1 uncultured Ardenticatenaceae bacterium
ATCTTTTCTTCCATTGCCACAACAACAGCCTCATCAAAGGCATCACCAATAAAGCCGCTGGCGTTCAATTCGTCGCGTATTTCAATTACACGGGAAGCGGATAAACCAAGTTGATCCAGCCGCTCTCTGCTATCGTTTAGCATGGCGGCCGTGAGTTGGTTCATGTCTATGCCGAGCGTACCACTTGCCGCCGCCAATCTGACAACGCCTTCCTCTGTGTCTGCAAGCCCTGTATTGATAATCTCAACGGCGCTTGACATTAGCTCGGCATCCGAAATCATATCAAAGGTTGCACGGTCTAATGAGTTTAGTAGGCTGTCCGATGTGGTGTTTATGCTGTCAGATAATGAGGTAAATTGTTTTTCAATGGTGAGAAGTTCGCCACCTTCTCCTAGTGCGTTCCATGCCGCTTTAGCCGCAACACCAACCGCCGCAAATGCAGCAACGCCCACGCCAATACCCGTTGCCATCTTTGCAAATGACATAGGCGTTTTTGTGCCAGCGGTATCGCCTAGCTTCTCAAGGTCTGCATCGGCCTTCTTGACAGCCGCGCCGCCCCTCCAAGCTGCATCTAAAATGTATAGTGTCTTATTCGCCATCGCCTCTTATTCTCATTTCTTGCACCATGCTAACAATCCTATAGCGTGATTTGTTGGACTTTACCCAATCCGACAATTTGTTGGCACTTCCATAACTTAAAAAAGCATCGTGTACGTTGTGCGCCGCCGATGCTCTTTCTTTTAATCCAGCAGGCCAATTCATCCAACCGCCTCCGTATGGATCACCGTATTGTTGCACGTTCCAATAAAATTTAAGCTCTTTTGGCGGCGGGTCGCTGTACTCTGCACACGCGGCCGCCGCTAAGATAAATTTTCCGGTATTAGTGTTAGGTCGGTGGTGAACGCATCCACAAATCTTGCAACCATGCGGATGTCTTTCGGGTCGGCTACGTTTACATCATCTGGCGTAACGGCGAAATATCCCGCTTTGACTGATGCTCTGACAACCGCGCCCCAATAGGTTGACCGTTTGGCCGCGCCGTCTACGTCTTTACCTTCGATTTCTTTTGCGTAAAGTTCCTCAAAATCTTCACATTGTGCCTGTGTCGGTTTTCCGAATTCCCAACCGGTTGGCAGTGTGTAATCACGTTCACGCTGTTTAATTTCGCCATTATCATCACGGTACATCGTTAGGAACGTTGTTTTTTTCATTAGGCTGATGCCGCCCCGCTGGTTAGATCGTCCCATCTGGCGGTAACGTCTAATATAATCGCGCTACCTGGCGAAGCGTTCTGTGTCGCCGAGATGATGGTCGCGTTTGTGGTGACATGCTCAATATAGGTTGCCGTGTCGCCACCTGGGTGAAATTCCATTGCATCCTGTACGCCATAGGCAAGCAGTCCAATTGTGGTCGTGTCGTCATTGTCAATCGCCACGCTAAACGTCAACTGTACATCTTGCGGCCCCGCAATGTGCAGAATCTGACCCCCGCAATGGTAACTAATGTCAGCCCCGCCACTAAGCAATTGAGCGCCTTGTAAGCATGTGATAGGTGTGCCGCCTATCGAAATTTCTGGAAGTGATTTGGTTGCCATAATTTATATCCTTATGCCGTTGTCGTAGTTAAATCGTCCCAACGAGCGGTAACGTCTAGCATAATCGCGCTGCCTGGATCGCCAGCATTTGTGACGCTAACGATGGTCGCGTTCGTGGTTGCGTTTTGGATTAGTCCGGCGCTGTCACCTGCTGGGTGAAATTCCATAACACCGGTTGCGCCTTGTGCGAATGCCGTTACGGTCGCCGTGTCGGTCGCCGCAAGTGCTAGACTGAAAGTTAATTGCACATCTT